>DATJKO010000712.1:0-18196 GCA_035491355.1 Pyrinomonadaceae bacterium | reverse complement strand
AAGCACGATTCGGAGTCTGCTCACGTCAGATTATTCGAATTACGAAATCATTGTTGTCGACGATGGTTCGACTGATGACACGAGCAAGATCGTACGCGACCGTTTTGGGGCCGAAGGTCGGGTCCAGCTTTTGACTGTCGTGAATGGAGGCAAGGCCGCGGCGCTCAATGCTGGTCTACGTCTGGCGCGTGGTGAAGTGATCGTGGCACTCGATGCCGACACGATTTTTACACCGGAAACTGTCGGAGCACTCGCGCGTCGTTTCGTTGACAAACAGGTCGGGGCCGTTGCGGGGAATGCGAAGGTTGGCAATCGCATTAATCTCGTCACGCGTTGGCAGGCGCTCGAGTACATCACTTCGCAGAACCTGGACCGGCGTGCGTTTGCGAGTCTCAATTGCATCACTGTTGTTCCGGGTGCGGTTGGCGCGTGGCGGAAAGACTTGCTGCTTCAGGTTGGCGAGTTTGAGTCAGATACGCTGGCCGAAGATCAGGATCTGACGCTTCGCATTCGGCGGCTGGGTTACAAGATCGGTTACGAAGAAACCGCGATTGCCTGGACCGAGGCGCCGCACAATTTGCGGACACTGGCGAAGCAGCGTTTTCGCTGGTCGTACGGGACGCTGCAATGCATGTGGAAGCATCGCGATGCGCTGTTTCGTCCGCGCTACGGCACGCTTGGTTTTGTCGCGATGCCGAACGTTTGGATCTTTCAAATCTTGTTTCCGCTGATCTCGCCGGTGATGGATCTGATGCTGCTGTATACGCTCGGCGTGTGCGCGCTCGACTACTGGCAGCAGCCTGTTGGCTACTCGTCAACTAATCTTCAGCAAGTGCTTTTCTACTACGCGCTGTTTCTGGCGATCGACTGGGCGTCAGGATTCTTCGCGTTTCTGCTCGAACGGCGTGAGCGCTGGAGTTTGCTGTGGTGGTTGTTTCTCCAGCGCTTCTGTTACCGGCAGGTCATGTACTACGTGATGATCAAATCAGTGATGATGGCGATCCGCGGTCCCGTG
Organism: Pyrinomonadaceae bacterium; assembly: GCA_035491355.1. Classification (GTDB taxonomy): domain Bacteria; phylum Acidobacteriota; class Blastocatellia; order Pyrinomonadales; family Pyrinomonadaceae; genus PSRF01. The sequence continues at coordinate 17,181 of DATJKO010000712.1, read as the reverse complement.
GTTGGTTGGGGAAAACTCGAACGAAAAGCCACCGCCGAAGCCGGGCCCTGAGAGGTTTAGTTAGCTGACGGCGATTACTTCTCCCGCAAAGGCGCAAAGGCGCAAAGGAAAGCCTCCAGAGATACCGGGTTTCCTCCTTTGTGGGTTCCGTCATAAAGTGAAATCGGCCTATTAGTGGAATCAATAACTTACGCGGACGATTCCGGCATTAAATGAAATTTTTGTCCGGCACATAGTGAGATTTTCCTACAGTTTTCCGGCATAACTTGAAATTTTCCTCACTTCCTAATAACTAATATTGAAATCGCCGAAGACGCATCGCATTTCGTATTATTAGCCGCTCACTGGAAGAGCTAGACGATCGGAAGGTAGAAGAGATGGACATCCATGAATCGGATTGGCGGGTTTTCCGTCGCCTCCATAGCATTGCTTTGGAAAGGTTCTGTAAGCGAGTGCTCGAAGAAGTGCGGGAGGCCGCTGAGTGTAAAACCGACTATCACGATTGTTATCGCAAAGTGTACCGGTTGATTCGCGATCACGATAAAAGAATGGCGGCTGCCTTCGATGACCCGCGTCGATCAAACGCTTTCTTACTGCTGGCCAACATCATCGGCGAAGGATTGCTGTCAGCGGAAGAACTGAAGCAATTTAGTCAGGAAGCGCAACCGCGCATCAAAATGATCCAGGAGTTGCGCGGCGCCTGACTTCACGCCTGCACCCATTGCATCGATCCGCAAAAATTAATCGTCGTGTACGGAGAAGTTGCTGAACTCTTTCATTAACTTCAGCTCTCAATCCCATCTACGTCGATGACATAACGGTCACGGCGCTGATTTGTCACGAGAAAATAGCTGCCCGTATGCAGCTGCAGCTTGCGGAGGAGCGATGCCGAGGGTCCGACCAGAGTGAGAACCCTCTAGTTGCTTCCTTCACGTAAGCAATGACTTGACGAAAATCAGGAGGCGCAAGTATTCGGATAGGTGATTCTGATTCGAGAAATCCCGGTGAGACTTAGTTCCTGCCCATCCTTGTCAATTATGGGTTAAGACTACAATGGGTAGACTATCCAATGAGCGCGAAAATCTTAGCGCGCACGTCCGCCAACTCCTCCGCCGATGCCGCCCCTTTACGCGTAGCCCTTCGAACACGCCAATCGAGACTCTTTATCTGATCGGCGAGCACGACACTTGAGGGCGTCGTACTCGCAATCTGGACTTCGAAAGGATAATTCTTAATCTGTGTTGTCATCGGACAGCAGACCATCAGGTTTGTCTTCTCGTTGTAGGCGCGTGGACTCAACACCAGGGCTGGTCGGTGTCCCGCCTGCTCGTGGCCAGCCTGTGGCGTGAAGTTTAACCAGACAATGTCACCGGCTTCAGGTACGTACTTCCGCGGCATCACCAAATCTCTCCACCGACAGCTGGACCAAAATCAATCGCTCGATGCTGGTTCTTGTTGGTGATGCCCTTTAACAGTTCGGACAGATCGTATCTCCTTGGTCTTACTCGCTCAATAACAATTCGACCTCGATCCTCACGCACTTCAACCACCTCGTCCAGCTCAAGCTGTGTTGCCTGCACTACCGAAGCGGGAAGTCGAACAGCCGCGCTGTTCCCCCATTTTTTTACAGTGACTCTCATCTGCTAATCCCTCTCTAGTCAATGGCACGACTATGCCAGCTTGTAAAGGCATGTGTCAACAATGTATATACGAAGAGGTTTTTGTACTCTCGAATTCAAAGAATAGAAATCAACTAAAAGCAACTATGAAAGGGAAGCTACACGAGCGTTGGAGATTTGCCCCGACGTGAAGGTGGCTGAAGCCTTTAACAGGCCTGTGTACCCGACAATCCTGCAAGACGTCATGCTTAAACTGCTTGATCGATTGTTTAAGTTCATCTATTTTCCGGGATATTTCGAGACGCTCTTGTGTTTCAGCCTCGGGTGTGCGTGCGAAAAGCTTTTCTTCAGTTCTCAGTTGGTCTATTAGTTCATTGTATTGAGGGCTTTTGCCAATGACGATACTTATCTCAGAGTCATGAACATCTGAGATTGCTACATTTCCCGAACCCGTTTGATTGATCTTGTTCTCAGCCATTACCTACCAATGCTTATCTTGCTTCCATGAACGTCTTGCACGGCGATGTTGCCTTCACCTGTTTGGGAAAGCACGTTTTGTTTCGATTCAAATCCCGGGAGGCCCGCGAGACCACGCACTGATGCGCATGCAGACGGAAGTACCATCGTCTCTTGAAAGCCACAAAGGTCGGTTTGCTACAAATCCGACACGGACGTTTCTGGCTGACGCGCTTAAAGCCGACCGAAATCATAGGATTACGTTTTGTGGCCCGCGCGGTTCTTATGAGATCGTCCGCGCAATTTCATTTAATGCCGGAACCCACAAGTGTGATCGTCCTTTGCGCCTTTGCGCCTTTGCGGGAGACTTACGGCTTTCGCGTTTGTGGCGCGCGCGTCGCTGGCGACGCTGACGGGGATGGCGACGGTTTCGGCGTTGGTGATGCAGCAGGCGACGGAGTTGTCTCGGGCTCCGTTTGTTCCGAAGCAGGAATTCTCGACGGATCGGGATTGTCCGGTGACGAGTGCAAGTGAATGGCTTTCCACCCTTGCGCGAAACGTTTGAAGACCAGCGTCATTCGTCCGGTCACTGTTTCCGGTGTGCCTTTATACGTTTGTGACTGCGTCCACTGACACGTAACGAGCGCGCCATCGCGCCCCATCATGTAAACCGCCTTGTCCCGAACTTCCAACTTCACGTCTTTGATCTGCGGATACGAACTCTCACGGTTCTTGCGAACCTGGTCCCAACCCTTCGTCGACGTCCCGTTGTAATTGAAGAGACTGAGCTGCGGATTGTTCCAGTAGACGCTCATCACCTCGTTCACGTTCACGTGCTCGATTCCCTCGACCAACTTATTGAACGCCGCGAGCACCGCTTGCGGATCGGTCGGCGGCTGGGGCGCGGGCGCGGTTTTAGCTGGTGGCTGCGTCTGACTGTAAACCACAGATGGAACGAAAATCAGAAGACAAATTAACAAAATCCGTGTTTTCATGAGCCCTCCTTAGTTGAACGGCACACCACTACGCAAACGTTGCACAGACGCCTCGCGTCCGAGCACGTCGAAGATCTCAAACATCGATGGACCAACAGCCTGCCCGGTCAGCATCGTGCGCGATCCGTTGATCAGCAACCCTGCTTTCACGCCCACCTCGTCTGAAAACTCTCGCAACGCCGCTTCTGCAGTCTCGGCATTGAACGGCTCCACTGTTTCGAGCTTGTCAGCCAGGCCCGCCAGCAGTTCCCGCAAGCGCGGCTCTTTGCGCAGGTTCTTGTTTACGGCCGCCTCTTCAAAATCGAAGTCGTCGGAAAAATACGCCCGCCCTTGATTCGAAAAGTCTTTCAAGGTGAAGAAGCGCTGACGAATCAAATCGATCGTCTGCAACAACCAGTCGCGATCGTCGTCGTCATATTCCTCACGCCATAGCTTGTTCGCCCGCAACTCCGTCTTGACCATCGGCAGCAACTCGTCGAGCGGCATCGTACGAATGTACTCGGCATTCATCCACAGCGCCTTGTCGTCCGTCCAGCGCTTCGGGTCGTTCTCCTGGAAGTTGAATATCGCGTTAGCGCGGCCGATACCTTCCAACGAAAACGCCTGCACCAACTCTTCCTTGCTGAGTAACTCTTTCCCTTCGGGCGGCGACCAGCCAAGCAGCGCCAGAAAATTCCGAAACGCCGCGGGCACAAACCCACGATCGCGATAAGTCGTCAGCGAAACGACTTCACCGTGCTTGCGCTTCGAGAGCTTGCCTTTGTTCGGCGCGAGAATCAGTGGCAGGTGTGCAAACCGCGGCACCTCCGCACCCAGCGCCTCATAGATCAGGACCTGCTTGTGTGTGTTGGTGAGATGGTCCTGTCCGCGAATCACGTGCGTGATGCCCATCTCGATGTCGTCGATCACGACGGAGAGGTTGTAGAGCGGTTCACCGTCTGAACGCAGCAGTACGAGATCCTCGATCTCCGAATGGCTGCGCTCCTGTGCTCCATAAACGATGTCGTCAAACCTGGTCTGACCTTCAACCGGCACTTTCAAACGCACTGCGAACGGCTCGCCCGCCGCAGCGCGTCGATCTGATTCTTCCTTTGGCAGATCGCGATACGGATTGCTGCGTGGGTCAAAGCCTGCGAGAGACTGCGCGCGGGCCCGTTCCCCAACCTCCTGCTTTACGGCGTTGTCGTTTCGCTCTTCTTTCGGCGTGAAGTCGCGATACGCTTTACCTTCTTCCAGCAGCCGTTTTGCCGCCGCACGATGATCTGCCGCGTTGTTCGACTGAAAAACCAGATCCTCGTCGTAATCGAGCCCGAGCCACTCGATCCCCTCGATGATGGAGCGCGTCGACTCCTCCGTGGATCGTTGCAGGTCCGTGTCTTCGATACGCAGCAGAAACTTGCCGCCGGATTTGCGAGCGTAGAGCCAGTTGAAAAGTGCAGAGCGGGCGGCGCCGATGTGCAGGTAGCCCGTGGGCGATGGAGCGAAGCGTACGCGGACAGTCATGATGCCAATAAAAAAGTAGTCAGTAGTCAGGGTTCAGTAAGAAAGATTCTACTGACAAACTGGCTACTAACTACTGACCAAAGTCTGGCGGAGATGACAGGATTCGAACCTGTGAAGGGCTTTTGACCCTTAACGGTTTAGCAAACCGCCGCCTTCAGCCACTCGGCCACATCTCCGTGCCCTAATCAGGCGAAGACCAATTCTAATCGGGAGTCGCGGATTGTCAACCTTTGCTCGCCAACCAAACACGCAACTCACGAAAGATCTTCGCCGCCTGCGGGTCAGTCGGCTCGACCAGGCGATAGTGCGTCCACTTGCCGTCGCGTCGCCCAACTACTAGTCCAGCCCGGCGGAGATAGGCGAGGTGCCGCGACACCTTTGGCTGGTTGGTCTGCAACGCTTCAACGAATGAGCAGACGCAGACTTCCCGGTCGCCCAAAAGTTGAATCAACCGTAGCCGGGTTGGATCGGCAAGCGCCTTGAAGAGTAGTTCGATGTTGAATTTCCTATCGCGCACAGGCCACTCCGCATCTCTAACCGCGGGCGTGACGTATTGAACGATGGAGGCCGAAGTCGAGTTCCTGAGCAACTTTTCAGTTGACAACTTGCCTGAGGCAGAGTACTTTGCAATACCAAGTACGTGGCCGACGTGAAGGAGAAAAAGGCCTTGCGTAGCAAAAACCGGCGATTGGAGTACAATGCGCCCACAATGAGTCTTCTCGAGAGTATTAACTCGCCTGCCGACCTTCGAGCACTACCAGTTGAACAACTTAGGGCCGTATCCGACGAGATTCGTAACTACATTCTCGAAACCATGTCCCGCGTTGGCGGCCACACCGGGGCGTCACTCGGCGCGGTCGAGCTGGCAGTCGCGCTGCACTACGCGTTCGACACGCCACGTGACCGGCTGGTCTGGGATGTCGGCCATCAAGCGTACGCGCACAAGATTCTGACTGGACGCCGCGAGCTCCTGCCGACCATTAAGCAGTACGGCGGCATCAGCGGATTTCTCAGGCGTGACGAATCCGAGTACGACACATTCGGCGCCGGCCACGCGTCAACTTCTCTCTCCGCTGCGCTTGGCATGGCGATCGCGCGCGACCGCAAAGGAGAAGACCATCACGTCGTCGCGCTAATCGGCGACGCATCGCTCGCCGGCGGCATGGCGATGGAAGCGATCAACCAGGCGGGCCACCTGAAGAGCCGTCTCATCGTCGTGCTGAACGACAACGAAATGTCGATCGCGCCGGCAGTCGGTGCGTTGACCGGCTACCTGAATCGCATTCGTGGCGCGCATGGTTATCACCGCTTCAAGGACGAAGTTGAAGAGAAGCTGCTGGCGATTCCGTCGGTCGGCGAGCGTTTGCATCACGCGGCGAAGACGATGAAGGACATGCTTGCGGCAGTGGTCCTTCCCGGCGCCCTCGTGAGTGAACTTGGTTTCAAATACATCGGCTACGTCGATGGTCACAACCCGAGCGCACTCGTCGCAGCGCTCAACGAAGCGAAGCAGATCAAAGACGGTCCGGTGATCGTCCACGCGTTGACGACGAAAGGAAAAGGTTTCCCGCAGACGGAGCCTGATTATTATCGCTGGCACGCAACCGGGCCATTCGATCTAGCGACCGGCAAGCCGGTGAGTAGCACTGCTAAAGCGCCAACCTACACGAAAGTATTTGGCGACACGCTAGCCGAGTTGATGGAAAAAGATCCGAAGGTTGTCGCGTTGACCGCGGCGATGCCTGACGGAACTGGCGTGTGCACGCCGCTCGAGAAGTTTCCCGAACGCTCTTTCGACGTTGGTATCGCCGAGCAACACTGCGTTACTTTCGCGGCGGGCATGTCGTGCGAAGGACTGAAACCGGTTTGCGCGATCTACTCGACGTTCCTGCAACGTGGTTTCGATCAGGTGATTCACGACGTCTGCATCCAGGATCTGAATGTGAAGTTTTGCCTGGACCGAGGTGGTATCGCGGGTGGCGACGGGCAGACTCACCACGGGTTGCTCGACATCGCTTACCTGCGCGGCGTGCCGAACATCATCCTCATGGCCCCGAAGGATGAAGGCGAGATGCGCGACATGATGTACACGATGTTGGAGCACACCGGTCCAGCTGCGATGCGTTACCCGCGCGGCAACGGTATCGGCGCTGACATCACGCGCGAGCCCGAGCTACTGGAGATCGGCAAAGGTGAGATTTTGCGCGACGGTGGCGAGGTCGCGATTATTGCTTATGGCGCGATGGTGCATCCGTCACTCGCCGCGGCGGAACAGTTGGCGAAAGAAAAGATCGATACGACCGTGGTCAACGCGCGGTTCGTCAAACCGCTCGACGCGCCGTTGCTGCTCGCGTTGGCTCGCACAAAGCGGCTGATCGTCACGGTTGAAGAAGCGTATCTCGCCGGTGGTTTCGGCTCCGCAGTGCTGGAGTTGCTGGAAGAGAACGGGCTCCAGGACAAAGTGAGAGTCGTTCGCATGGGCGTTCCGGATCGACTGATTACTCACGGCGACGCGAAGTTGTTGCTCGCGAAGTACGGACTGGATACGGATGGGATTTACAGTCGCGTCAAAGAAAACATCGAGGTGCTTGACGATCGGCGGGCGAAATCACGCCGATCGTGAGGTAAGGTTATCCGCGCTTCGGTAGGGTCCTAGCGAATCCGCGGTTGGTTCTGTAACACGACGCGTTGTTTCCGTGCACCAAATCGTTTGTTGTTGCCTCTCCCAAGCGGCCTCAGCGCCGTTTTTCCGCGAAAAATACGTTTAACTGAGTCACTCAGAGCGTGGCCTCGTGATTGCAGCTGATTACGGGCTAACTCCCGGCCAGGTTTAGATCCCTGACGAATTGAAGATGAAAGAAGAGCTGTTCGAGAATCCGGTTGAACTCCGCACTGCGGTGTCGTCACCACATTTTGATGACCGGCGCGTCGTGCTGAGAGCGCAGCCTGTCGTGCCGCTGAACCAGATTCGTTCGAAGTTGAGACTGCGACGATTGTGGTTTCTCAGCGGCGCCTTCGCAGTCGCGATGATGCTTGGCGCCGCGTCAGCGCTTGTCACTGTACGAGTGAAGCGTAGCGCCGCCGTCGCCGACGTACCACAAATCCAGGAACCAGACGACACCACCCCAGCGACACAGTATGCGACTGTTGAAAACGTTGACTCAACCGTCGCTGACAACACAGCTCTCGGCGACAACTCGACTGCCATCACGGAAGAAGCACCAGCACCACATCGTTCGAGACCCATAGTTTCGACTCCGAACCGCGAAGAGGAAGCGTGGGAACAGCGTCCGCGCGTCGTCGGCCGAGATCGTGAGACTTTCGGGCGCCAGCCGTCCGAAGACGAACAACTCGAGCAGATTCGCGAAGCCGTCCTTTACGAAAAATGGCAGGAACGACGCGCGCGACGTGCGGCACGGCGTGAACGTCGCAATCGTCTTGGCGAGCGCGATCTCTCACGCGTTGACGAGATCTTCGAAGGTACGCGTCGCGGTCAGCGTCCGTAACACTCACGACGCGGGATTAAGATTTCCCGCAAAGGCGCAAGGGCGCCAAGAGAATCAATGAACCCAAGGTGTTCTTTCTTTTCTTTGCGTCTATGCGTCTTTGTCTTTGCGCCTTTGCGGGAAATCTACTTTCAAACTGCACCAGTACATTCAAGTTAAATATTGTTGACGGATTAACAAGCCGGTGGCATCATCGCCCGGTCTGTTTTAGCCTCACTTATTAACCCCGACGATTAATTCAAGGTTAAGTATTGCGCGCTGCGGCGGCGCGAGGAATTGGTGATTCATCATGACTAGACAGATGTTTCGTGAGCGGGAGTGTATTCATAGAGACGAGGGTGCCGGTGGGGATTTTTATAATGGCGTTTTTTATATTCAGGCGTTGCAACGACTACGAGTCGATCAGGCGGTGAAGATTGCGGGAAAAGTAAGTTCGTTCTTTTGGTCCGATGCGCCCCAAATTATTGTTTGGCTTTGCGATGAGTGCGCCTGCGAGTTGCGTTTGACTGACACGCCGCGCGCCGTCGTGAATTCAGTCCGGCGGCAGGCTTAGTTCCATCCTTAACACTCGCGTTATGGTGTATCGTCCGTACACGTGAAGCGCGAGCGCATAGACAAACTGTTGGTCGAACGAGGCTTGGCCGAGTCGCGCACGAAAGCGCAGGCGCTGGTCATGGCTGGAGTTGTGCTCGTCGACGAACAGCGCGTCGGCAAACCTTCCGAACAATTCGAAATCGACGCTCGGATTCGCGTGAAGCATGCTGAGGATCCGGCTTCGCGCTACGTTGGACGCGGCGGTTTGAAACTCGAAGCAGCGTTGCGCGAATTTCAGATCGAGGTGCGCGACGCGGTGTGTCTCGACGTCGGCGCGTCGACGGGTGGGTTCACCGACTGTCTATTGCAGAACGGCGCGCAGAAAGTGTTTGCGATCGACGTGGGCCATAACCAGATCGACTGGCGAATACGAAACGATCCGCGAGTGCACGTCAGAGAAGGTGTGAACGCGAGATACCTGCAAGCACAGGACTTTCCGACGCCGTTCGATCTCGTGGTCGTTGACGTGTCGTTTATCTCGGCTACAAAAGTGTTACCGGCGATCGTTCCGTTGCTGCGCGACGGAGGTTCGATCGTGACGCTCATCAAGCCGCAGTTTGAAGTGGGCCGTGGTGAAGTTGGCGGGGGTGGCATCGTCCGCGACCCCGCGAAACGCGCGGAGGCAATAGCGACCGTAAACCACGCTGCTCTTGAGTTAGGGCTGAGCATCGCGGGTGTAATCGAGTCGCCGATACAGGGTGCAGAGGGAAACGTCGAATTCCTGGCGCTGTACGCACGAAGTTAAAGTCCGGCGAGTCTGTGAGTTTCCCGCAAAGGCGCAAAGGCGCAAAGAGAAGACGCATCTTAAGCGGTTTCCTTTTGCCTTTCTAAAGGGTTTTCCTTTGCGCTTTGCGAATTTGCGGGAGATCTTTTCCTAATAAAGTTGAACTCTCAACGGCGGACTCGTATTATCCCGGCCCAAGCACTCAACATGTCGCCTATCAAGCGCATCGGAATTGTTCTTAAGCCGCATCAACCGGACGCCTTGAGGACTGTCTGCGAGCTCGTGAGTTGGCTCAACGAGCGCGGCATTACGCTGGCCGGCACGCCGGAACTCGAGCGCGATAGGATTGAGCTTGAAACGGGTTGCCCCGTGAACCAGTTTGCCCGCGAGGAGCTGGCGGCGAATGTCGATCTGATCCTGGTGCTTGGCGGCGACGGTACGATGATCGCGACCGCACGCATGCTCGCCGATCGCGAGGTGCCCGTACTGGGCGTCAACTACGGCGGACTCGGATATCTCGCCGAGTTTCGTATCGAAGAACTCTTTCAGGCACTCGAATCGATTCTTTCCGGCAACTTCCGCGTCGACCGGCGCGTGATGTTGAGTGTCGAATTGCGTCGCGGCGACGAACTGGTAACCAGCAACCGCGTGCTCAACGACGTCGTCATTAACAAGTCGGCACTTGCGCGCATCATCGAGATCGACGCGTATCTCAATGAACACTTCGTAAACTCTTTCCGCGCAGATGGGTTGATCATCTCGACACCAACTGGTTCGACCGCCTATAACCTTTCGGCTGGTGGACCAGTGATCTTTCCCTCGATGAACGCGGTAGTGATCACGCCGATCTGTCCGTTCACGCTTTCCAATCGACCGATCGTCGTGCCTGACGATGCCAGTATCGAATTGCGGTTGAAGACCGATCAGGAAGAGGTCACGCTGACGCTCGACGGGCAGGTTGGATTCTCATTGAAGGTCGACGACCGCATCGTGATTCGCAAGAGCAGTGTGACGTTCAATCTGGTGCAGCCAAGCAACAGAAACTACTTCGACGTTTTGCGCGACAAGCTTCGTTGGGGCCGGTAGCACAAGAGGCACAGAACGCAAACATAAAAGGGCACGAGACTAACCAAAAAACTATGCCTGAAGAAAAAGACCACCGACTACAACGCGACGAATTCGAACGTGAAGTAGGGACCGATCTCGACGAAAAGACCCGCGACAAACCACGTGGTCTAGCGCTTCACACCAAGATCCTCATCGGCCTCGTCGTCGGTGTAATTGCGGGCATCGTTGTGAATCAGGTTTTCGGCGGCGATCACCCGCGGGTTGTCTGGACCGTCGACAACATCACCAATCCGATCGGTCAACTGTTTCTCCGGTTGCTGCTGATGATCGTCGTGCCGCTGGTGTTTTCGTCACTGGTAGTCGGCGTCGCCGGTATCGGCGACATTCGCAAGCTGGGCCGCGTCGGTGTTAAGTCCTTCGGCTACTGCCTGGTGATCTCCGCGATTTCGGCGGTCATCGGTATCACTCTCGCCAACACAATCAAGCCCGGCAAAAGGATCGATCCGGCAACGGCAATCGCGCTCGAACAGCGCTTCGCGACCGACGCCACGAGCAGAGTCGCGGACGCACAAAAGGCGAAGACGGCAGCACCAACGCCTTTGATGTCGGTCGTCGAGACGCTCGTGCCGAAGAACCCATTTTTCGCAATTGCCGACAAAGAAGACGCGAACATGCTGCATCTGATGTTTTTCGCGCTCGTGCTCGGCATCGCGATTACTTTGATTCCGGTGACGGTGACCGCTCCGCTACTGCGAGTGCTCGAAGGCGTTTACGAAATCACGGCAAAGATCATCGAGATGATCATGAAGTTTGCTCCCTTTGCGGTGGCGTGCCTGCTATTCAACAGCACGGCCCGCTTCGGACTCGACTTGCTGCAAGCGCTGGGATGGTTTGTCGTGACTGTGCTGCTCGGTCTGACACTGCACATGTTCGGTGTCTACTCACTTTCGATCTACTTCCTGTCGCGCATCTCGCCGCTCGAGTTCTTTCGCCGGATCAAAACCGTGATCCTGACGGCTTTCTCAACTTCGTCATCAAACGCAACTCTACCGACCGCGCTGCGTGTATCCGAACAGAATCTCGGCGTGCCGCAGGAGATCAACAGTTTCGTTTTAACTGTCGGCGCCACGGCTAACCAGAACGGAACAGCTTTATATGAAGGCGTGACAGTGCTCTTCCTGGCTCAACTGGCGGGCATAGATCTGACGTTGGGCCAACAGGTCATGGTGGTCTATCTAGCGATCCTGGGTGGTGTCGGCACGGCGGGCATACCCTCCGGGTCGATTCCCTTCATCATCGGCGTGCTGGTAACGATTGGCATCAATCCCGCACTGATCGCGATCATCCTCGGCGTGGATCGCATACTCGATATGTGCCGCACAGTACTGAACGTCACCGGTGACATCACCGCCGCAACGTACGTGGCTCGCTCAGAAGGTTACGAGTTATTGCGGCCGCATGAACCGGCGATCGTTCATGCAGGCGTACCGGTTCCGAATCGCGGGTTGGATTAACGCTTTAGTAACAGCGACGTTACAATCTCCGCATAGGCGACGAGTTAAATTCGCTGGATTCCAACAACTGAGGAACAGGGACAATGGTCTTTCCGCTCTACGACGACAACTCAGACAGAACAACGTTTCCCTACGTTAACTACGCGATCATTGCGCTGAATATTCTTGTCTTCGTCGTACTGCAACGCCTCGGCACCGACACCAGTTTCACCTACGCGTATTCAACCATTCCTCAGGAGATCATGACCGGGCACGACGTGATCACCGATGCTCGCTTGATCGACTATGCGGGCCAGAGCGTCCGTATTCCCGGTTTGGGTGCCACATGGCCATCTGTTTACGTGACGTTGTTCACCTCGATGTTCATGCACGGCGGCATTGCGCACATTGCGGGTAATATGCTCTTCCTCTGGATCTTCGGCGACAACATCGAGGACCGCCTGGGCCATGTTCGTTACTTGATCTTCTATTTACTGTGCGGCGTCATCGCTTCGTTGGCCCACGTGTTTGTCACCGCGGCGTTCGCGGGCGAACAACTGGACATGCTGGTGCCGAGTTTGGGCGCTTCGGGCGCGATTTCAGGAGTGTTGGGAGGTTACATCCTGCTCCATCCCTCGCGGCGTGTGACAGTGATTCTCTTCCGCTTTCTCACGGACGTTCCCGCGTGGGTCGCGATCGGAATCTGGTTCGCGTTCCAGTTGATCAGCGGCATTGGCATTCTCGGAGAAGGATCGCAAAAGGGCGGCGTGGCGTACGCCGCGCACGTCGGCGGCTTCCTCGCGGGACTCGTGCTAATTAAGTTTTTCGACAGAGGCGGTCGTACCGCCGCCAGTAACTATGGTTAGTTAAGAATGCAGCCAGTAAACCAGCAATGTCTCGACATCCAGTCGACTCCCCGAACGGAGATGAACCTGTTTCCGCTCGACACTTTTCCGTACGAGTTTCCCGGACGTGAAATCAGGATCAACTTCGAAATACCGGAGTTCACGGCGATCTGCCCGTTCTCTGATTTCCCCGACTTCGCGGTTATCCGTCTCGAATACGTGCCCAACGAACGCTGTATCGAACTGAAGAGCCTGAAGCTCTACATCAATTCGTTTCGCAACGTTAAGATCTTTCACGAGCACGTCATCAATATCATTCTGGAAGACTTTGTCGCCGCCTGCGATCCGTTGAGCGTGGAGATCGAAGGCGATTTTCACGTGCGCGGAAATATCAAGACCGTCGTGAGGGCCAGCTATCAAAAGGCTTGAGCTTGACGAAAGCACTCCCGGGCTTTGGGGCCGTTATCGGAAACTCCCGGCTAACGTTGTTACTATCAGTCTTGTCAGTCTCCTCAACGATTCTTCAAGCGAAATAATCTATCCGCTACTTCCGATCTTCCTCGCCACCACTTTGGGTGCATCAGCCGGCGCGATCGGCATCATCGAGGGACTGGCGGAATCGATCGCGAGTTTATTGAAACTCTTTGCCGGTCATCTCAGCGATCGAACAGGCAAACGGAAGCGTTTCGTAGTCGGCGGTTACGCACTCGCCGCGATCATGAGACCGCTGCTTGCGTTCGCCGGCAACTGGCATCAGGTGCTGGCAATACGCCTGGCGGATCGCGTTGGTAAAGGAATACGCACGGCGCCGCGCGATGCGATGATTGCCGACTCCGTTGAACTCCCACAGCGTGGACTGGCGTTTGGTTTCCATCGCGCTATGGACCACGCCGGCGCAGTTATCGGACCGATCATCGGTTATGTGCTGGTGATCGTGTTTGCCGGTAACTTCGCGCGCATCTTCTTAATCGCGGCGATACCCGCTTTTCTTGCAGTAGTCGTCGCTGCGTTTGTGATGAAGGAATCGCCGGCGATCCACAGGGATCAGCCGGCCAAGCTGTCGCTCCGGGGTTTCGATAGTAATTTCAAACGCTTCCTCGTGATTCTCGCGTTGTTCACGCTTTCAAATTCGTCTGACAGCTTCCTGATCCTGCGCGCGCGGGATTCGGGTGTTTCGCTGGGAATCATTCCGCTGTTGTGGGCCGCACATCATGTTTCGAAAGTGCTGAGCTCGCTCTACGGAGGTGATCTGTCGGATCGACTCGGGCGCAAACGTCTGATCGTTTCTGGCTGGGTACTCTACGCCGCCGTGTATGCCGGCTTCGCATTCGTCACCAACACTTACTCGGTCTGGGTATTGTTTCTGATCTACGGGATCTACTTCGGTCTTGTGGAAGGAGCGGAAAAAGCACTGGTCGCGGATCTCGTTCGTCCTGAACAACGTGGAACTGCGTACGGGCTATATAATCTCGCGTTCGGAATCACGGTGTTCCCAGCTTCGCTATTGATGGGTATCATTTGGGACTGGAAGGGACCCGCCACCGCATTCCTCGTCAGCGCGGTGATGGGCGCGACTGCTGCGATACTCTTATTAATCTTCGTACAGCAGCGCGCGGAAAATGAACTGCTCCCGGCCACGGAAGTGTGAACTGAAAGGATTGTTTGAATGAGACGCAGAGTGCTGACCCCTACTCCCGGCTTATCAACCGGCATTGGCTATTACCTCAGCGGCATGGAAGAAGTGCGCGCGCAACTCGTCGCTGCAGTTAAGACCATTCCTGACGACATGATCGGTAAACCACCGTTCCTCGGTGCGCATTCGATCGGCGGACTCGTGCTCCACATCGGCGAAGCAGAATGGTTCTGGATGCAAATGGTTGTCGCCGGTCATCAACTCAATGAAGAAGACAAGACGGCGCCGTGCTGGGACATACTCGACGACGTCGAACGCGTTGCGCGCGAGGGATTCACGACAGAGTTTTGTTTGCAGGAAGCGGAGAAGGTGCGCAATCAAACGCGCGACTTGCTCTTCACGTACAACGACAAGGACCTCGAACGCACCATCCACTACGAGCGTGCCGACAAACCGACGGAGCATAACTTGCGCTGGATTCTTCACCACCTCATCGATCACGAAGCCCAACACAAAGGCCAGATTTTGATGCTGAAGAGACTCATGGCAATCTAATCCTCATCAATGACGAACTACCAGGTAATTAAGACTCCGGATGAAGTCAGCAGAGCAATTGAAGCGATCTCCTCACAACCGGTGGTCGGCCTCGACACCGAAACCACCGACCTCGATCCGTTTACGTCGCGGCTGCGGTTGATCCAACTCGCCACACCCGACCGCGTTTTTATTTTCGACTTCGACGCATTTGCCAACGGCGACGCCGCGCCTGCGAAAGGCGAAGCGCTGGCGCCGTTGCGCCGTCTGCTCGAAGCGCCGCGACCGATCAAGATCGCGCACAACGCGAAGTTTGACGCGAAGTTCATCAAGCACAATCTCGGCATCGATCTCGGTGGCTTGTTTGACACGTTGCTCGCGAGTCAAATCGTCGGCGCGGGAGACATTGAAGAGCGTCACGGGTTGGAGACTGTCGCCAGCCGGTATCTAAACGAGTCGGTCGACAAGAGTGAGCGGCTGAGTAACTGGAATTTCGAGTTGTCTGAAGCCCAACTCGAATATGCCGCGCGTGATGCAGCGGTCCTGTTGCCGTTACGCGAGAAGTTGATCGAGCGATTGAAATCGGAGTCCCTGATCAAGTGTGCGCAACTCGAATTTGAGTGCGTCAGCACGGTCGTCGATATCGAGTTGGCCGGGTTCTACATGCACAAGGACCGCTGGCTCGAACAACTCGGCGTCGTCGAGAAGCGTCGGGTGGAGCTCGCGGAACAGTTGCAGGAAGTGCTGGCTGAGGAATCGTCGCAGGGGTCGCTGTTTGGTGGGCCGCAGCGCAACGATATCAATCTCGATTCACATCAGCAGTTGACGCAGGCGCTCAACCGGCTCGGGATCCCGGTGCCTGATTCCACGCGCAATTGGAAGTTGCAACCGCTCGCGCTCGAGTATCCGGTTATCGGCACGTTGCTCGAGTACCGAACGGTGCAAAAGGCGTTGACAAGTTACGGGCAGAACATGATCGAGTTGATCAATCCCGTCACTAAACGCTTGCACGCTGACTTCCGGCAGATTGGCGCGCCGACGGGCAGGTTTGCCTGCACGAATCCAAACATTCAGCAGGTGCCGCATGCCGTTGAGTATCGCCGGTGTTTTAGTGGTCATCCGGAAGGACGCAAGCTGATTATCGCCGACTATTCGCAGATCGAGTTGCGCATACTGGCTGAGTTTTCGGGCGATCGTGGGTTTATCGACGCGTTCAACTCCGGCGCTGATCTGCATCGCGTGACGGCGTCGCAGGTATTCAATGCGACGGTGGATCAGGTGACGAAGGAGCAGCGCGATTTTGCGAAGCGACTCAATTTCGGCGTGGTCTACGGCATCGGCGCGCAACGTTTCGCGTTGATGACAGGGCTGAGTGTTTCGGACGCGGAGAATGTGTTGCGGCGGTACTTCACGACGTATCGCGGCCTGGATAATTACCTGCGCGATGCGGCGAGCCGCGCAGTGAGCGACCGTCAGGCGCGAACTGCATCGGGACGTCTCGTCCGTTTCCGGTATGACGAAAACGATCGGCAACAGATCTCGATGACGCAACGCAACGGTAAGAACACGCCGATCCAGGGCACGAGTGCCGACATCCTGAAACGCGCGCTGCGCTTGATGAAGGACGAGCTTCGCGACACTAACGCGCAGATCGTCAATATCATCCACGACGAGATCGTCGTCGAAGCCGATGCCGACGAAGCTCAGGAAATTGCGACGAAGGTGGAGCGCGTGATGTGCGCCGCGGGTGAAGAGTATTTGAAGACGGTGCCGGTGAAGGTTGAGACCGAGATCGCGGACGAGTGGGTCAAGTGAGAACCACAAAAAGGCACAAAAGAAGAATCACAAGAAGCACAATAGGAGAAACCTGAAAGCTCAGAATCGATTTCTTGTGCCTTTTGTGACTCTTCTTTTGTGCCTTTTTGTGGCTCTCTTTGTGGCTCTCTTTGTGGCTCTCTATTTGCGGTTCCACAGCAGGTAAACCGGAAGACCAGTGGCCACCAACAGGTAACCGATTCCTGAAGTCGACGGCGCGAGAATCGCCAGGTCGATGATGAAGAGTCCCGCCAGGACGATGTAGATAATCGGCACCAGGGGATAACCAAACGTTCGATACGGCCGTTCAATCTCGGGCGCTTTGCGTCGCATCACGATCACCGCGCCAACCATCAACGCATAAAACACCAGGTCCGCGGAGACGATGTATTCCAG
>DATJKO010000711.1:0-3063 GCA_035491355.1 Pyrinomonadaceae bacterium | reverse complement strand
TCGGGAAGGGGGCAACGCCCCCGCCGTTGCGCACTTTGCTTGCCCCTTCCTGACTTTCTCTTAGTTCGGAGCTTGATTCTTAACCAAATGCCACTTAGTGCGAGTGTATGCGATCCGGAAGCCGTGGCGCTCGGCGTTTCGCTGCGATCCGCTGCCGGGCAGCGAGACCATCATCGCCACCGTGCATCCGTGTGTCGCCGCATAACGCAAACGTTCCTCGAGCAGTGCAAGCTGAGCTCCCTGACGTCGTGCGCTCGGGATCGTGGCGGCGCCGGCGAGTAGCGCCACGTCGCCGCCGATCGTCAACGCGCCCCCAGCGATCGGCTTGTCAGCGATTTCGGCAATGAACGTCGGCCCTTTCGAACGTGCAAAAACCTGGCCCAGATCGCGCATGAAATCTGCAAACTCGACAAACTCGCTCCAACCTTCAAACATCGTGTCCGCCCACACATCAACTTCATCCTTCTTCGTAACATGTACCTTGATGCGCTCGTTTCGTGTCGCGTGCAAACGCAAGTCGGTGCTTATCGGTCGATACAACACATTCGAAAATTCGACCGGCTTATACCCCCGCTCCCTCAACAACTCAAACACCGACGGATCAGCCAGCGGACAAACCTCATGAAAAACTTCCGCGCCTTTCGAAATAAAAAACCCCTCGAGCGTATCGAGTTCCGCCGCACTAACCGGCTGAAACGCACCGAGACCAAAAGTCTGCGTCAACGGCGATCCCACGCCATCGAACATTGCATGCGCGCCCGCCACCTCAATCCACTCCGCGCCGACCTGCGGAAACGCTTGCTTCCGTGCTTCAACAAAATCCACATTGCCGCCGGCTTCAGTTTTTTCCAACCGCCGTGCGAGTTCGATATCCGCGAACGGGTATTGTTCTTCTCTCTGGGGGGTCATTTCTAATCAATCTCCGCGTGATGCCCGTTGGACGGCAAACAGCCGCCACTCGCCACAGCCCGTCAACGTGCGAATCCCTCTGTCTTCAAACTGTATTCCCGATCCCGCAACCAGATCCTTCACTGTCCTCGAGACCAACACTTCACCCGGCTTCGCTTCGTTCGCCACACAACGACCAATCTCCGCGGCGACGCCGGCGACGGTCCCGTCGAAGATCTCGCATTCGCCTGTGTGCAATCCCGATCGCATCTCGATCCCTAAACGCGACGCATACTCCGTAATCGCCGACGCACAACGTATCGCACGCGCCGGACCGTCGAAGATCGCCAGCGGGCGATCGTCAACCATGTCGATCTCACGTCCGCGAAACCACTCGATCTCTTTCTTGAAATGCGAATGCAGGCGGCGCACTAAATCATCGCCACGTTCCTGGCCCAACTTCGTCGCATGTTCGTCCGAACCGATGATTCTGGTGAACAGGACGGTCGCGAGCACCGTGTCAGGTTCGAAACTGTGCCGGACTCCTGTCAAAAACTCTTCCATCTCGTCGAGTATCGCGTCCTGATCCCCGACGAACGGAAGATGATCGTTTCCCGGCAACTCGACAAACTTCGCTCCCGGAATTCGCTCCGCCACAAACCGTCCCTCTTCAACTTTCAAACACTGATCTTCGCGGCGATGAATCACCAGTGACGGAACGCGAATCGATCGCAGCACGTGTCGCACGTCGATCTCCGCGTTCATCTGCGTCAGCGCGACCGCAGCGCCCGGGCTTGCGCCCATTCGCAAGTACGTGGCCCACCAGTCGCGAAACTGCGGATCGTTCGCCATGCTCGGCGCGCGTTCGTCGATGCCCACTGGTCCGCCCCATTGTTCGCGCATGATCTCAAAGAAGTGTTCGCGTTGGTCCGCCGTCGGTCCCCACGGATACTCCTCGTCACGAATACGTTTCGCATACGTGCCGATCATTACCAGCGCCGCTGTCTTTTCAGGATACGTTGCGGCAAACAGACTACACATCGGTCCACCTTCAGAAACGCCACACAGCGCCGCGCGCTCGGACCCGACCGCGTCCATCACTGCGCGTACGTCATCCATTCGCTGTTCGAGCGTTGGCAGTTGGTGAATCGGAACTCGATCGGACAGTCCGGTGCCGCGCTTGTCGAAAAGAATAAGACGCGAAAACGATGCTAGCCGCATCAGGAACCGCGCAAAACTCGGTTCTCGCCAGAAGTATTCCAGGTGCGACACCCAACCCATCACGAAAACGAGATCGAGTGGCGCGTCGCCGATCACCTGGTAAGCGATGTTCACGTCGCCACTGCGCGCGTACATCGTTTCCGGTGGATGAAACAGTGGCGTCTCGACTGGCGCGACGTCGATCACCTTCGCGCCCGGCGGCAGGAGCGACTGGATCGCGCGCGAGTCGATCTGATCGTCGTCGCGTTCAACGACAATTCGCGCGTGCGTCCGCTCGCGAACGATGAGCGTCTCATCTTCACCACCGCTGAGACGGACATCACCAACGAAACGATAGCCGCGTTTGGGAACCGTCTTGATGTAACTCTCGCCGAGCGCCTTCCGTAGCAGCGAGATGTTTTGCGCCAGATTGTTCTCCTCAACAAAACTGTCCGGCCAAACCTGCCGCATCAATTCCTGCTTTGTGAGCACGTGCTGCGAGTTTTCGAGCAGCACCAGCAGCGTGTCGAAGACCTTTGGCGTGAGCGCAACCTCCTGATCGTCCTTCAAGAGAAGGCGCTCCCCAACGTCGACGCGAAACGCGCCAAATGAATACATCCGTCTGCCAGCGTCGTCCGTCATCGGCTTTCACATTTTCCTGAGAAGAATCTCACGACCATTTCAGAACTTCCTAAATACGGCACGCGACCGGCGCCCGTATCTTCACGGCAACTCACAACTCCCGACGTTGTAGCCGAGATTATTAGGAGGTAAGGCAATGAATACAAGCGAGAATTACAAGGAAAACGGCTCTCGTCGCCCAGAGAATTGTCACGCCGTGGTCCTGGGAGGAAGTTTGGCCGGACTACTGGCGGCCCGGGTCCTGTCCGATCACTTTGAACACGTCACCCTGATCGAGCGGGACGCTTACCCCGAAAAGCCCGAAACTCGTCGCGGAATTCCGCAAGCGAATCA
>DATJKO010000710.1:0-9572 GCA_035491355.1 Pyrinomonadaceae bacterium | reverse complement strand
GATTCTTTCTTCAAGCAGTGGGACCTCGCCTCGCCCGTTGAGCCCGGCGCGATCGAAATGGCTCAGTATTTCTGGTACCTGAACTGTTCCAAAGCTGCGCGTGAACTCAACTTCAAACCACGCGACCCCGGCGAGACGTTGCACGAGACGGTCACCTACCTCCGAGAGCACTTTCTCGGCGGCAACGCCTTCGGTAAATAAATTTTTTCTTCGGGGAACTCTTTACCTGACTCGCGCGTCTTAACACAGACAAAAACAAGGAACCTTATGGGCTGGATTAGGACACTAATTCTTGTCTGTGCGTGCACCGGCATCGTCGCTGCTCAAGAAAGAGGACGACAGAATCCGGACGCAGCAACGCTCCAACTCGGCACACCTATCGAGCGCACCATCAACCCGGGGCAGATCCACACCTACCAGGTCATCGCCGACGAAAACACCCTGATACAAATCACTGTCGAACAGCGCGGGATCGACGTGTTGGTCCGTATTCGGAATCCGTCAGGTAAGAAAGTCGCTGAATACGACTCGCCGAATGGCGCAGATGGTCCGGAAAACGTTTCGTTCGTCACCACCGCCAAAGTTCCCTACTTCATCGATGTGACGCCCCTGGACCGCGACGGAGTTCCCGCCGGGCGCTATGAAATCCGCTTGATCGAGCAGCGTCCGGCCACTGAACAGGAGATCAAAGACAGCAAGAACCAGGAGGCGCTAAAAGCGCTGGGCCTCGCTTTGCTCGCGGAGATCGAAGGACCGATTAGCGAACTGCGGGTGCCACAAACCCGAATCAAGGCACAGATGCAGGCCGCCGGATTGCTATTTGAGTCAGACGACAAGCGGGCGCTGAAGTATGTGACGGACGCCATCACCGGTTATCGCGAGTTGGCTTCGAAAATCGATCCAAACAATAAGCAATACATGAACGCCTATAACGTGGCGGCGGGTATCCGGTTTGAGATAATTTCGCTGTTGACAGTTCGTCAGCCGGAGATGGCGTTGAACTTTCTTCGGTCAACGCCGCCACTAGCGGATCCGTGGGGAAACAATCGCGACCAGTCTACCCACGAGGCCTCCATGGAGATCGAGATCGCGAATCAGCTCGCGAAAAAAGATCCCAAACGCTCGCTCGAAATCGCGCGGGAAAACCTCAAGACGCGTATCTCGTCGGCTCTCACCTCGACCATCTCCAACCTGAGACAGGACAATCCTGAGATGGCCGCCGAATTGGCGGGTGAAGTAGTAAACAAACTGCTGAGCCAAAAACTAACGAGGGATTCGCAGTCTGCCAGTCTCATGCTGAGCCTGGTGCACATGTCGGTGCAGGACAGCAATCAGACTGCGGGAACGAACGGCTCACCGCGTCGCCCGCCTCTGATCTCGGACCAGCAACGCAAAGATCTGTTGCAGAAAGCCCTCACCGAAGCGCTCGGTTTCAAACAGGCGGCGATGAACGTCTACACTCCGGAACGCGATTACGCGTGGAGCCTGCTGAGCGGCTTGCAATCGTTGGGTCCGGAACTGGAAGCCGTGATGAGTGGAAGCCACGCCCTCATTGACAAAAAGCTGAAGGAATTCAACAGCAGCGCCAACCCGAGCATGGTTGAGTTGCAGAAGTACGCAGACGCGCTCAACGACAACAACATGCCGGTCGAAGACGTAATTCAACTTCTGTCCAAAGCGCCGCAGCAGCAACGAGATCAATACTACATCCAACTCGCGAACCGACTGCAGAACAACGGCGACGTCGCCCGCGCCAAACAGATTGTGAACGATTACGTCACCGCGCCTTATCAGCGACAGCAGGCACTCACCAATCTCGAAATGCAGCAAATGTACAACTCGATGCAGAAGGGAAAGATGGACGACGCGCTCCGCAACGTAGCAAATCTTCCCACCCCCGACGAACGAGCTCAGGCTCTGTCACAAATGGCCAGTCAAATCGGCCCTGGTTATAAACGCGCGGCGGCGCTTGCGCTGCTCGATCAGGCGAGGGGTATGCTGACGTCCTCAAATCGCGCCCATAGTCAGACAGAGTTAAATGCGATGCTCGAGATCGCCAAAGCATATTCTCGCTACGATGCGAAGCGGGCGTTCGAAATCATCGATCCTCTCGTGGACCAGTTCAATGACATCAGCGCGGCCGCGCGGACGTTGGAAGGGTTTGGCGGCGAGTACTTCGAAGAGGATGAGTTGATCCTGCAGAACGGCAATGTCGTCGGCAACATTGCGACGCAGTTGAGCGGAACCCTCGGAATGCTGGCATTAACCAATTTCGATCGCTCGAAGGCGACGGCCGAACGCCTCAACCTTCCGGAAGTCCGCCTGCGCGTCTACCTCGAGATTGCCTCACAGGCAATTATGAGCACCCGCTGACCTTTCACTCGCCGAGCGCTGCGTACTTGAAGATGCGAAAGCGATACTTCTGCTGCGCGCGGATGTTGGCGGCGATTGCGCCGTGAAGATTCTCGTCCCAGCTCGTGTACTGATCGATAAACTTATCCGACTCTGCTTTGTTCCCCGCGTATTGCACCGCCAGCACTCGCTCCAGCATCTTGCCCACGACCTCGTGGTACTTGTCGTAATTGATGCGCAGCGTCTTCGTTGCCGGATCGAAACTCAGCAGGCCATTCTCCAGATAGAAGTTCCACTGCATGAGCTGCATTGTGTTGTAGGGCTGATCGCGCCGCGGACGATTGTTTTGCAAGACGCGCAGGATGCCGCCTGAGTAGACGCTTTTGAGCTGTGCGTCCGTGTAATAGCCTTGTTTGTGCAGCGCTTCGGCGACAAAGAGAGAAACGAGATCGGCCTTCATCTCTTCGATCGTGTTGGAGTTGTCCTGCAAAGCTTCGTCGAGATCACGACCGTCGCTGGTCCGATCGACGCCGAGGTAGTGGCCCACTTCGTGCCACAGCGTGCGGTAGAAGTTGCCGTCAGGCGTGAGCGCCTTCGCCTGTTCCTCGCCGACAGCAGCGGCAAAGGTTCGCGAAGTGCCTTCGAAGATACTCGTATCGCGCATGATGTTCGCGCGCAGCAGTATCGTGCGGCCGTAACGACGCGCGAGGTAACTTTCGTTCGGCAGAATCGTTGCGGTGTTACCGCCACGTGACTGCCCGAAGTCGGCAACTACGTCGTAAACACCGACCGGAATGTCTTCACGCACTTTCTTATGGTTCTTGTAAGGCAGCGAATCCTCGAGCGCCTGAATACCCTTCATCGCCTGGCGCAATGCAGTGGTTTCCTCTTGCCGGCTTTGCAGCAGACAGAACGAAAAGAACGTTTTCACGCCGAAAAGTTCGTCATCATAGGTCTCGTACGAACCGATCTGCGCGTTGAGGTTCTTGAAATGACCAGTGACCCAACTCGCGTCGCCCGACTCGTAATCGTTTGAAAGCAGATCGCGCGCGCGGTTGCGCAGGAAGCGCGCAAACTCCCAGTCGTCTTTCTCGACGGCGTCAGCGGCCTCGTTCAGCAGGCCATAGGCCTTCATCAAATCGTCTGCGTAGGCGACCGAGTAAGGCACCGCGTAGAGAAAATCCACACCGGGTCTCGGCGAAGCCAGTTGGGGGAGCAATTTCGAATGCAGCGTTTGTAATACCGGATATTTCTTGAGTGTGCCGATGTCCCCACTAAGGTTCATCTGATTGCGAACCACGGTTCGCAGATCGAGCAAGTCGGAGCGATTCTCAGGAACTTGTTCTTTCTTTATGCCCCATGGATACACGGTCTTGCCGGGTTGGGTTGGATCAACCGGGAGAAACCCTTCGCGTTTGTTATCGAGGGTCGTGGCGATTGGTCCCTGGAAGAGACGATAGAGCATCAGCAGGTTCTGCGTTTCAGCTTTGGAGCCCGTCTGCTTGTCGAGTTGTTCGAGCGCGCGATAGGAGGAGAGTGCCTGTGGATGTCGTTGCTCTTCGTAGAGCTTCTGGAAAATGCGACCGACTTCGATCAACTTCGCCATCGCCTTCTTCTCACCGTCGGTTAGCTTCGAAAGGTCCGACGTCAGCGTGATCGTCTGCGTTTTGTCGATGATGGGCTGGCTCTTTTCGAGTGGCCAGTAGCCGGTGGGAAGAGTGTGCGTCAGTAGCAAAGCAGTCATCAGAAGTTTAGTCATGCTCGCATTCTAATCCGAGCAAATCTGCGGCAGCAATTGTCGGCGAATCTTTGCGACGCATATTTGTTGCACCTGATATTTACCACACAATTTCCCCGATCATAAGTGAGGCACCGCGCTTGCACTGTCACGCGTGAATGACAAGTCTACGCACATTGATGAAACGCCGCTTCCAGCGCATGCGCAGGCGCCGGAAGGTGGGCCGCGCCTATGACATGGCGCTGGAAGTGGCGCGCGCACTACCGTCACGGGCCAATGTGCTTGATGTTGGTTGCGGCAACGGTTTTATCGCGCATCATCTCAGCGGCATGCTTGGGACCACGGTCGTTGGTTTAGATGTAGGCAACAGCACGTCGGCGCGTATCAATTACCTGCCGTACGACGGCCGCCATTTTCCAATCAAGGACCAGACGTTCGACGCAGTGCTCTTGTGCTACGTTCTTCATCACGCGCATGACGCGATACTCGTGCTGAACGAAGTGAGTCGGGTATTACGCAACGGCGGAGTGGCGATCATCTACGAAGACATTCCGTCGCTGTGGTGGGACCGCATGGTTTGTTGGACACACGATCGGCAGTGGCGCGATCGCACTGGTCCCTGTACGTTTCGCGTGGCGCACGGCTGGCGAAAGACGTTTAGTTTGGCGGGCTTCGAGATCGTCAACGAGCGTCCACTGTCACGCTGGCGAAATCTCGCGCATCCAGTGGCGCGCAGGTTTTACGTTATCAGGGCGAGTCAGAGAACGCGCGATTTAAGTCAGGCCGATAATCCCGCGCTTCAACAGGTCTCGGATCATGCGCAGGCAGTCCGCTTCCCGAAATGGGCAGATCGAAAGTATGGACTGGATGTCCCATGAACCATTGATGCGCGACAGCACGAAGCCAGCCTGGGGATCGATCTGCTGCAACGTCAGATCAGAAGGCGCGACGAGTAGCTGAGGAATCGCGCGCGGCAACAGAATGTTATCGTAAACGTGCTGCACAAACTTTTCTTCCGCGTCGACCAGCAACCGCTGCGCGTCCGCATTGTTGGGTTGTTGCTGGAGCGCCTTTTGAATGATCAGCAACGCCGCTTCGGGATCGTTGTCGAGCTTCCGTTGGGCGGACCAGATCATCTCCGTCACGCTCTCGGGTAAGTCTTCAACGGCTGCAACCTTCGGCGCGCTCTCCTCCGGCAGCTCACCGCTTACACGCGCAACGCCTTCGTTGATGAGCGTGAAAAGCTGGCCGTACACATGAAACGCCGAGGCATGCATCTGGTAACAGATCTCGCCGACCGTCATCCGCTTTTCGACAAAGTAAAGAATGCGGCGGTATTCCTTCCCCAACTTCAACGACGAGGTCCAGCCGGCGTTGAGTTCGATAATGCTTCGATCGGACGGCACCATCGTGCGGTACCGCGCTAACTCGTCGAGCCGGTAAATGCCTTCCATGATCACGGCGGTCGGTTCAACTTCGATAAGAATCAGGTCCTCGGGCAACGGCTCATCGTCGTAGAACTCAAATTCACCTTCGTTCCAGACAAACAGATCGTAGATCGCGTCGAGCGTGCGAGTTTTGAGAATGTCGAGCACTTCATCCTCGGTCATGAAACCCTTTTGCACCAGGACCTCACCCAGTTTGCCGCCCGTGGTTCGTTGAATCTCGCGCGCCTCCTGTAGCTGATTGTCGTCAACCTTTCCGTAGTGAAGCAGCACCTGGCCCAGGTACTCCCGCGGATCATTTGATTTCGAACCAACGATCAGTCCGTTTTCGAAATAGACCTGTTTACTGACCTTACCGCGATCGAACCTGAGCGTGCCTGACTTTCTGCTCGCTGCCAGAAACTGGAGCAGGTCAGTCAGACTCATCGTTTTCAACGTGCCTTGAATCGCCATTTATTCTGTTGGTTTTTTGTAAGCGCTTGCGCCGCGGTCTACGGTGAGGTTCTGGGGGGAACTCACTGTTTTCATTTTCCATTTGTCACTGCTCATTTCATTTGTCATTCTTGGAAAAACAAAAAATGACAAACGACAAAGGATAAATGGAGAATGTTCAGGACCATCGCAGGTTCAGGCGTTTGAATTCGTCAGTCTTCGACCAGATCCGCGGAGATCGCCGCGTCTGGCCCAGCCTCTTGAGCGAGTTTCAGCAGGAAGTGCAACTTGTCTGTCTGCTCCTCATTCAAGTCCACGAATCTAACCCCAAAGCCTAGCCCATGATGGTGATGCCGCACCTCACCTTCCAGATATAGCCAGTCCCCGTCAGGAAGAAGTACGCGAAACGCGACGATCTCGCCGCTCAATACCTCGCCAACGGTGTCGAGGTAGCAACCGCCCTCGGAAAGATCCGTCACGCGAGCGGAGTGTCGCTCCTCTCCACCGTGCCAAACCGCATCGAGGCGCACGCTCAAACGTGGTTTCGCCCGTCGTTCATCCATGACTCAAGCATCATAGAGTTTTTGACGAGGTTAAGAAAAGAAAATTCTACTGTTGGAAGTTTCTTTTAGACCGCGCTGCGAACTCTCAGCGCGTCGGGAATAATCTGGAACGTTGCGGGAAGCTTTCCAGGAAGTTCGCCATCGACTTCCAGATGTACTTCGAAGTTTCGATCGGGCGGGCGAACAACGACTCGTCGCGCCAGCGCGTGACTGACTTCCGGCATCGAAAGATGAGCGCCAAGGTACACACGCGGCGCACTCGTAAAGATCTTCAGCGCACCTAAATCGCCGATTCCCACCACATCAAACTGTCCATCCGTCAGCTTTGCATCCGGCGCGATCTTCATTCCTCCGCCGAAGAATCGCGCGTTCGCGACGCAAAGATTCGCGACCACCAGGTTGCGTTCGTGTTCGTCGTCGAGTTGTACGACGAGCCGCGTGCCTTTGTTACGAAGCGCCGTTTGCAGCATTGAGACACCAAACGAGATGCGCCCGCCAAGCCGTTTCGGTGTGTTGACCGGGAGCCAGTCAGGGGCGCCCGCTTTCACCCGCTCGATGACCTTCGTGCTCATGCCGCACGACGCGACGCCCAGAAAGTAACGCATCGCTTCCGCGCCGTTGTGATCGATAAACGAAACTCGGCCCACGTCGATGCGTCGCGTCTGGCCCGTGCGCAGCACTCGTGCCGCCGCCCGGGATTGTGCGGGAATCTCGAGCGTGCGTCTGAAGTCGCCGCCAGTACCACTCGGCACGATCCCCAGCTCGACGTCTTTACCCGACGACAGAATGCCGTTAGCGACTTCTGAAACCGTACCATCCCCGCCGCACGCAATGATCAGCTTCACGCCTTTTCGCGCTGCTTCACTGGCAAGCGTCACCGCATGACCCGAATGCTCAGTGAAAACATTTTGGAACGCGCCAAACTGCGAACGCAGATCACTCGCGATTTGCGACCACGCTTCAGCAGTGCCGCCACTGGCAGAACTGGGATTGACGATTACGAGCGGAAGCGACATGGCCTATTTCCCGGGCAACTTTCGATCCTGTTCGCCGAGGTCAGCGATCTTCTGCATCACGGTGTCGGCAATCTCCTTGTGCGTACGCAGGCGATCGGGTTTGTTGAGATGTTCCGAGAGATCGAGTAACGGTCCAAAGTGAATGCGTATAACGTCCTCGCGGTTCCAGTTTCGCATTACTTGGCGCGGCAAGCTATTGCAGAGGCCGGCGATGAACACCGGAATGACTTGCGGCCGCGCGTCCATGATCAACTTTCCCACGCCCGGCTGCGCGCGCAGGAACGAATACGGGTCAGCGTTCTTGTTGCGCGTGCCTTCGGGATGAAAGCCGATGATGTTACCCGGCCCGGTGCGCGCCAGATCCGTCAACACGCGAAACGAAAACTTATCGAACGCTCGTTTTTCCGGAAGCGGATGATCGCCCGTCGCAAAAAACGGCGGGTACATGGACCACCAGCCCATGATCAAATTGACGAGCAGTCCCAGCGGATTCTGATAAAAGAACCGGCCGCGCACGGGAAAGAACAGTTGCTTGCGCCAACTCGTGTTCCGAAACAGCACCGTCGACACGGCGTACATATCGAAGAACGAACGATGATTTGCCACCAGCAGCAATGGTCGCTCGCGCGAAGCGGCCTCGACGTGCTCGAGACCGTACACGTTCATGATGTTGTAAGTGGAAAGATGAATCCAACCCGCGCCCATGGTGCTCTGGCACCACGTCCAAAAGCGTTTCCACGCGCCGCGATTCATCCGTTCGACAATGCGAAAGGCAAGACGTTCGAACGCGGTGAGAACTTGTAATTCTTCCGCGGTGGGATACGTGGGACCCGTGGTCTCGAGTTGAACGTTGGGTGCTGAACTGATCACTCTATCGAGAAGTACTTCGCCTCCGGATGGTGAACAATAATAGCCGATGTCGATTGTTCCGGCTCCAACTGAAACTCTTCGCTCAGCGAAACCTCAATCCGGCCCGGCTCCAGCAGGGTGAAGAGTTTCGCCTGGTCCTCGAGGTTTGGACACGCCGGATACCCAAAACTGAAGCGTGAACCCTGGTACTGCTGGCGGAACAAGTGAGTCAACTCACCCGCATCTGAACCGGCGATTCCGAGCTCCTGGCGAATGCACTGGTGCCACATCTCGGCCAGAGCTTCCGCACTCTCCACACTTAGACCATGAAAGTAAAGATAGTCAGTGTAGTTGTCTGACTTGAACAACTCGTGCGCGTACTCACTCGCGCGTCGTCCCACGGTCACGAGATGAAACGCAACGACGTCCATTCGGCCGGACTCACGTGACGCAAAGTAATCGGCGAGGCAGAGGTGCTTGCCCGCAGGTTGGCGCGGGAAGGTGAAGCGCATGCGCTCGCTGTGGTCCTCGTGGTAGACGATCAGATCGTTTCCTTCCGACTGGCACGGGAAGTAGCCGTAAACGACTCGCGGCACGAGCAACTTTTCGTTTATCGATCGTTCCTTCAGCTCCTCGTAAATCGGTTTCACCGTCTCCCGCACGAGCGTCTTGTATTCGTCAACCGGCCTCCTTCCTTGTTTGAACTGCCACTGACCTTTGAATAGCGCAGTCTCGTTCACATACGCGAAAACGTCCTCGAGATGGATATCGTCGACGATACGCGATCCGTAGAACGGCGCCTTTGGAATCGGACTTTCCGGATTGACGGTCGAGCGCGTCGTGTGGGCCGTATCGGCGACACCGCGCGCCTTGGTTGTTGATTTGCGAATTCCGAGCTTCGCGTCTTCGCCGACGAGGTCTTCCGGATCAACATCTGGAAGCACCGCTTCCGCGCTCCGCCCGATCTCCCCTTCTGCTTCCCGGCCATCTTCGCCGACCAGCAGGTCCATCGTGTGCAGACCCGCGAACGCGTCGCGCGCGTAGTACAGTTGACCCTGATAAAGCGACTTCAGATCATCTTCGACGTACTTGCGCGTCAACGCCGCGCCCCCGAGCACAACCGGAACCCTCACGCCGCGCTCGTTCATCAACTCGAGGTTCTCTTTCATGATCAGCG
>DATJKO010000709.1:0-7307 GCA_035491355.1 Pyrinomonadaceae bacterium | reverse complement strand
GAATCCGAATCCACAGCAACAACGAGCGGCGGAACAGCGCCGGGCCGTTTATAAAGCAGCGCTCGAGGCGCTGGAGAAAGCGGGTGCGAAGCTGGTGCCGATCGAGTTGCCGAAATTCACCGCGGCGCCATTGCGCTACATCCTAACGGCTGAAGCGGCGGCAGCGTTTGACGACATAACGCGCGACGGTCGGGTGAATCAGTTGTCCGGACAGGCCCCGGGCGATTGGCCCAACACGTTCCGCACGTCGCGATTTATTCCCGCAGTCGAGTACCTCCGAGCGCAACGAGCGCGCACCTTGCTGATGCACGAGATGGAAAAATTGATGTCGCAGTGGGACGTATTCGTCAGTCCGGCGCCGGGAAGCGCCAGTTTGTTAGTGACGAATCTGACCGGACATCCGGCGGTGTGCGTGCCGTGCGGATTCGTGAACGACCTGCCGGCTGCGATCATGTTTACGGGCGGGCTCTATGACGAAGTGTCGCCGTTGCGGGTGGCGCTGGCGTTTGAGCGGGCCACACAGTGGCACACGATGCATCCGAAGATGGATTGGGCGACTTAGAACGGCAGGACGATCTCGAAGGTCGATCCTTTGCCGGGTTCGCTGGAGACCCTGATGGATCCGCCAAGCTCTTCGATCGCGGTCTTCACCACGTCCAATCCGACACCGCGGCCTGAAAAGGTGGTTACTTCAGTCGCGGTCGAGAATCCCGGCTGAAATATCGACTCGATTATCGTGGGGTCGATACCACGGCCATTATCGGCAACGGCTATACAAGTTTGATTGTTGTCGGACGTCGCGGCAATCGTGACGTGTCCTGTCGATTCAATCCCATGATCGACTGCGTTCCTCACCAGGTGCAGTAACGGATCCGCGAGAGCGTCGCACATTGTTTTGTCTAATGAAGCCTCAACACGAATCGAAAAGTCGACTTGTTTTTCCGTCGCGGTCGCTACGGCACGGCCGGCGCGCACTGCCTGATCGAGGATCCGGTAAAGATCAGACCTTGTCGCATAGAGAATCCGGAAATTGATCTTGCCGTCTTCAGTTTTAGGCGCCGTCGCGATCACTTCGCCAGTCTTGTCGAGCGCTTGTTTCAACTGCTGAAACTGCCGGTCGAAATCTGAGACGCCAAAACTGGTTTCGACGAGATAGACATTCGCGCCTTCGGCAACACATTCAGCCAGGCGATAGCGTTCTTCGTCTTTTAACGAACCACGGATCTCAGCAGGAATCATATTTTCGATTTGTGTGTTTGGAGGTGGATCAAAACCGGGCAATTCGTCGAGTGAGGCTCTGCCGGTGCGAATAGCGTGCAGCGAGTCTTCGAATTCGTGAGCACGAGCAGCAAGATCCTTCAGACCATTCGCGTGTGCTGCGGCTTTGAGGCTGTGAACGCTGCGAAACAACGTATCAAGTAACTGGCGCCTGTCTTTGCCTGCGCGCTCACGTAGTTGAGCGATGGTCGCGGAGATTTCTGCGATACGTCGTTCGAACTCGTCATTCATCGGCAGCGTCCGTTTCGCTGTCTTCCGCTTCGGGCTGGACGTTCTTTTGCGGGTGTTGTTCGTCGAGGTCTCGTTTGATGGCGTCGAGAATCCCGTTGATGAATTGCGTGGCTTCGTAAGTTGAGAAGCGGCGGGCGATTTCGAGCGCTTCGTTGATGGCCACTGTGCGGGGCGTTGGCTCGTAAAGAAACTCGTATACCGCGAGACGCAGAATGTTGCGGTCGACAATAGCCATACGCGAGATACGCCAATGTTCGGCGCGCGACCGTATGCGATCGTCGAGCAGTTCGAGGTTTTGAAGTGTTCCGGCTGCGAGCCGAGTCGCAAACTCGCGAGCTGTCTCGTCGAGATCGGCTTCTCCAAGCTCAGCCCAATAGCTGCGAACGACCTCGGTCGCAGGCGTTTCGGCAACATCAGCCGCAAAGAGCATTTGCAAGGCACATTCACGTGCCTTACGTCGCGAACCCATAACTAATTACCAAAAACCCTTAATTTTGATGAGCGTCAAACAACTAGGTGTTGATGCACATCACGCTTCGAATGTTTCCCTGTAAAGGTTAGCCAACTCAACCGCGGTCATAACGGCCTCGAAACCCTTATTCCCGAGTTTCACCCCGGCCCGGTCAATGGCCTGGTCAACCGTGTCGGCAGTGACAATGCCGAAAACGACTGGCAGTCCACTTTCCAGTCCAGCGTGCGAGATACCACGCGCGACTTCGTTGGCGATGTAATCGAAGTGGGGAGTCTGACCTCGAATGATCGTACCAAGACAGATTATTGCATCAAATTTGCGCGATTGAGCGAGTCGAAGAGCGAGTAAAGGTATTTCGAATGCCCCTGGCACTCGATAAACTTCTACTCCGCCTTCTTTTGCGCCTAAACGCTCCAGTCCATCGAGCGCGCCCTCGACCAGGCGGCCGGAGATAAACTCATTCCACCGACTCGCGACGATAGCGAAGCGAAAACCTTCCGCGTTTAGACGGCCTTCGTGAACCGTAGGCTGCAATCTCTTCGACCCCGCGAGCTTAATAGTTACTGCGTTTCGCAGTATAGGAGATGCTCGGAGGCGCATCAAGTTGATGAGTTTGAGGGTTTCTTGTGTCCCTGTTCAAGCACTCGAACGCGCCTGTCAACGTCTCTATGCCTGACTTGGACATTCAACACTGTGTCGTTCAGCACTTCGATCTGATAGAAAACATTGAGTATGGACTTGTTGACCTGACAAAACTCCGACGCCATGGTTGCTTCCAGTCTTTGCTGACCTTCGTGCAGCTGCCGCACGCCCTGCTGCAATTCACGGTGGCCCGCTTGCAATTCGCGCTGGCCCTCTTGCAGTTGTGCAATATCGGCAACAACCTTCTGCCAGATTGGCCGCGCGTCGTACAGGCGCTCTTCGACTTTCTGCTCGAGGCGCTGAAGCCGTGAGTCTATACTCAGAAGAATTGAGGCGACGTTGTCGTCACCCTTTGGAAGTTTATTTGTGAGGTCCTCGCTCATCGAATCTCCTTTTGATGACTCGAAGTGTAGCAGCCGACCCCACTTGTGTATAGTGCCGAAAGTGGCTATTTTGTGACGAAAGTGGCTATTTTTTAGCTACACGAGATTCATCGGCGTGGGGTTCTTCGGGTCTTTGGTGTAGTCATAGAACCCGCGACCGGACTTGCGCCCATACAATCCCGCCAACACCATCCGCTTCAACAATGGCGGCGGCGCAAACCGCTTCTCCCGAAATTCATTGAACATGATCTCGGCAATGTAATAAGTCGTATCCAAACCCACGAAATCACCGAGCGTAAACGGACCCATCGGATACCCACACCCAAGCTTCATCGCATTATCGATATCAACGATCGACCCGACACCTTCCTCCAGCGCGCGAATCGAGTCGAGCATGTAGGGCACCAGAAGACGATTCACGATGAAACCAGTCTTGTCACCGGCGCGCACCGGCACCTTCCCCAACTTCTTCCCAAACTCCACTGCCTGCTCGTAAACATCCTCGTCCGTCAGAATCGTCCGCACCACCTCAACAAGCTTCATCAACGGCACGGGATTGAAGAAGTGCATCCCGATGAAACGACGCTGCCGCTCTGGCGACGTCGCGGTCAGCATCTCGGTAATCGACAACGACGAAGTATTCGACGCGAAGATCGTCTCCGGCTTGCAGATCGCGTCGAGCTGGCTATAAGTGCTGCGCTTCTCTTCCAGGTTCTCAATAATTGCTTCGATGATGATGTCGCAATCGGCCAAACTCTCGAACGACGTCGTGCCCGACAACCGCCCGCGAATCGCAGTCTGTTGTTCGCTCGTAATCGTTCCTTTTTCGGCAAACTTCGCCAACGACTTTTCAATGCCGCTGAAGCCCTTCGCGATAAACTCCTCCGAAACCTCTTTCACGACAGTCTCAAACCCGGCGGTCGCGGCCACCTGGGCGATTCCCGCCCCCATCAGACCGCACCCCAAAACTCCAACCTTCTTAATTTCCATTGTGAGCTCCTTTATTAAGCCAATCGATATAATCTGCGTTCCATGTATTCAACTCGTTCGCCAAACCCTGGTCCACCGGCTTTTTATTATTCGAGGCCTCAACCACTTGCGAAAGAATAGCCAGCAGCCGATCTCGCAACTCAACGGCGCGAGCATCGGGTGCAGGCATTTGCATCACTGCTTCTTTAACTGTTTCGACCTTACTCGTGTCGTTGTTATGAATCACGAGCGATACCTGTTCCTGAAGCAAGTTCAGGCCATGCACGAAATTCAAGAACGGTTGACGTTTCGCAAGTGCGATCTGCTGCGGTGAAGGCGGCAACGGTCGCTTGAAGTTCCGCACCACCTTGTAAAATCCCGCCACTACGATCACCAACGCCACGGCCTGCAACACGCGCCACGGAAGCGAAACCCTCGTGCGGTCACCGGGCCGCCGATACTCCGCTGCCAATGCCAGCGTCGCTCCCGCTGCCAACCCTCCAAGGTGCGCGGCATTGTCGATGAATTCTCTTCCGAGATAACCGAGGACCAGGTTGAATAAGATGATGGGCAACAATCCCGTCCCGAACGCCCGCTTGAACCCTTCCGGTAACTCGTGCCGAAACTTGATCCCGAACACGAACAGCACACCCACCAAACCAAACAACGCCCCCGAGGCGCCGGCCGAAGGACTGTCGATAGCCTTAAACAGGAACCGCCCCAACGGCCCGACGGCGGAATCCGGTCGTACCGCCAGATAACTCGCAATGAAACTCACGATCCCGCTGAACACCCAAAACGCGACAAACTTCGCCGAGCCATACAACTTCTCGACGTAAGGCCCAACCATCCACAGGCTGAACATGTTGATGACGAGGTGCGGCAGATGAATGTGAATGAACACCGGCGCGACGAGGCGCCACCACTGATAGTTTGGCGCCCCGATCAGGTAATTCAGCTTCGCCCCATACGTCAGGAGGACCGGGGCGGGAAATCCCTGCATCAGCACCTGCGAGTTCATCCCGCTCGACTCCCACATCATGAGAAAGACAAACAGGTTGAGAACGAGCAGAACTACTGTGAATTTGTACGGGCGAGCGAGGATCGCGCGCGCGAAGCGAATGGCTTCTCGGTCCTGTGGTGGTATTTCGTGCGCTTGCGCCGGCTGCGGCTGACTGCCCGACGGGGCTCCGCAGACAGCGCATTGAGGTTCTCCCGCGCCTACGATCGATCCGCAACTACGGCACATGGTAGGCCGGCCGGGATTAGTTTGGTTTGACTCGCCTTCAGACAATCAGTGTTCCTATTCCAATGAATGAGCGGAACACAGACTAACCGATTTTCTCCAACAAGTTCACCAGGTCGTCGGCATGTTCTTCCTCGACGGCGAGTATTCCTTCCAGCATTCGCCGGGAAGTCGGATCGTCGTTACCGAAGTAATTGATCATCTCGCGGTAACTATCGATGGCAATGCGCTCAGCGACGAGATCTTCCTGAATCATGTCGGTGAGCGTGGCACCTTCGACGTACTCCGCGTGACTGCGCATCAACAGTCCTTCGGGGTTGAAATTCGGTTCCCCCTGGAGCTGAACTATTCGTTGGGCGATCTGATCCGCATGTCCCTGTTCGTCGTTAGCGTGTTCGAGAAACTCCGCCGCCGCACTTGCCGCATGAATGCCTGAGGCCATGAAGTAATGTCGCTTATACCTAAGCACGCAAACGATCTCAGTTGCCAGCGCTTCGTTCAAAAGTTTGACTACAGTTTCGCGATTGGCGCTGTAGCCCTCAGTAACGGCGCCATTCTCGATGTGTTTCCGTGCGCGTTCGCGCAAAGTTTGTATGTCAGTGAGAAATGGTTGATCAGCCACAGCACTCACTCCTTGAATATAAATTTAGGGGAGTAGGAATATTAACCGCGCGAAATGTTGAGGGCAAGTCGGGGGTTGTCAGTCAGTGGTCAGTAGTCGTAGTCCGTAGTCCGTAGTCCATAACGACAACCTACTGACCACTGACCACTGACCACTGACTACTGACTACTCCACCGTTAACTTCCCTTGCAGTTTTACTTCCGACGGCGCTGAAGTGTTGGGGACGACGTTCACCGGAAGCTGCCAGATCAGCGTCTTGATGCGACACGTGCCCGTGTTGTCTTCACGACAGTAGAAGAGTGTCACCTGCGCCCGAACGTTGGTCGTGCCGGGGGTGGCGGCCGAGCTAATGGGAATGCGAAACGGTAACTTCAGATCTTTTGACGTCCGCGAGGCGCTCTTCTGGTCCACCGTGACGCCGCTGCCCTCGGCGGAAACGTTGTAACGCTGTGGCGCATTTGGATTGAGGTGATATCCCGGCGGCAACTGCACGTCGATCTGGAGAAAACCGTCAGTGCCGGATCGGATCTCCTGGGCCGTCGCTTTTGTCTCCTCCGCGTTTGGCCCATCTCTGTTTTCCAGCGCTTGCATGTTTTTTGTAGGCGGCGTGAGACCGTTGAGACGCAGCGTGCTCACTTGCTTTGTTTTTAGATCGACGACCCGAATCGCGTGATTGTTTGTATCAGCGATGTAGAGTTTTCCGTTCGCGACGGTGAGTCCGCCCGGTTCGTAGAACGAAGGTGACGAACCGTCTGCCTGGCCCGGCTTGCCGGTACCAAACACACTCACAACGCGACGACGTTTGGGATCGAGTTCCTTGATCTTGTGATTGTAAGTGTCCGCGATCAGCAGCTTGTCACCGGCTGGAACAATGCCGAGCGGATGTTGCAGCCGCACATCGTCGCCAGAACCGTCGACGTCGCCAAACTCGAACAGGTCGCCGCCAACCAGCGTCTGCACTGTCCCGCCTGCGACGTCAATCGCGCGGATGATGTTCGACTCGCTGTCAGCCACGTAAAGCGTGTTTCCGATGCTGGCGATACCGGATGGTTGGGCGAAGCCCGAGTCAGTAAGTGATCCATCCTGACGCGCCTCTCTTCCAGAACCGGCAAAGATCGAAACCTGGTTGTTATCCAGATCGAGTTTCCAAATCTGATGTGGACCAGCCATCGCGATGTAGAGCGTTCGTCCGACGAGTTGCAGATCCCATGGGGAACTCAACGCGGTCGTGCGCGCCGGTCCGCCCTTCGGTGGATAGTCCGTCGTCTGCTTTCCAGTGCCGGCGATCGTTTCAACGGTGCGCGACTTCAGATCGATTCGTCGTATCAGATGGTTTTCAGTGTCGGCGACGTAAAGACTGTCGCCGGCGAGCGCGAGACCCTGTGGACGATAGAACGTCGCTCTATCGAAAGCACCGTCTGCGGCGCCGGCATCAGCCGTACCGATTGTGTCGACGAGCGTGCC
>DATJKO010000708.1:0-3921 GCA_035491355.1 Pyrinomonadaceae bacterium | reverse complement strand
GGGTTACAAGATCATGTCGCAGATTCCGGCGATGAAGGAGTTCCTCCCCGGAATGTACATGCACCACGAGATGGTGAACGGCATGGGCTACCCGCAGGGTTTGAAGGGCGACGAGATACCGTTGATGGGCAAGATCGTCGCAGTCGCGGACACGTTCGACGCGATGACGACCGACCGTCCTTATCAAAAGGCGATGAAGTTTGAAGATGCCCTCGCGCGCATTGAGAGTTTTGTCGGAACTCGCTACGACCCCGCCGTTGTCGCTGCACTCTCCGAAGCTTGTAAAGAAGGCCAGATCCGTCCCGGCGTTGTGAAGTTGAGAAAGCCGGGCACTGCCACGCCGAGGCCGCCGCAACAACTCCCGCAGACGCCGCAAGTGACGCAGATTTGAATCTGCGTGGTCTGTCGCTATAATCCATGCCTTCATGGGACTTTTTTGGCGAAGAAAGAAGGGGGACGAGTTCGTCTCGCTTCGTTTGAACGAACCTGCGGCGAAGGAAGCAACTCCTCCTACACCTGCTCCTGAGCCCGAACCGAAACCCGAAGCAAAACCTGAACCGCCCGTAGCAGTAGCGGAACCGCCCCCGGTCCCCTCGCGCTCGCCGTTTCAGACTTCCGTGCTGGGCCTAAACCTCTCGATGGAGGAGTTGCAGGCGCAGGAAGCGGCGCTCGAACAGGAGTTTTCTAGCCGGTTCCGACGCGCCGTCGCCGCGACCCGCGACTCGCTTTCCGAAAAGCTCGACACGGTCTTCGCCGGCCGCAAACAGATAGACGACGAGTTGCTGGATCAACTCGAGGAGGTTCTGATTGCCGCCGACATCGGCGTGGAGACGACACTCGGCATTCTGGAAACCGTTCGCCGCGGCATCGCGCGCAAACAGATCAACGACATCGAAGCGCTGAAACAGGCGATCAAGACCGAGCTGTTGAATATTCTCCAGGCGTCGGAACGCCAGGGAGTCGCTTCCGAATTGGCCGTGCCGGATAGTGTCGCGCCGTACGTGATGATGATCGTTGGCGTTAACGGTGTCGGAAAGACGACGACGATCGGCAAGTTGGCCCAACGAATCAAAGCTGAAGGCAACGACGTGCTGATCTGTGCTGCGGATACGTTTCGTGCGGCGGCGTCGGAGCAGTTAGCGATCTGGGCGGAACGTACTGGAGTGCCGCTGATCCAGCAGAAGCAGGGGACTGATCCGGCAGCGGTGTTGTTCGATTCATTGAAAGCCGCAAAGGCGCGTGGTTCGGAAGTGTTGATCGTCGACACCGCCGGGCGTTTGCATACGAAGTCGAACCTGATGGCGGAGCTGGAGAAGATGAAACGTGTGGCGGCGCGGGAGGTTGAAGGTGCGCCACACGAGACGCTGTTGGTGGTCGATGCCGTCACGGGACAGAATGGACTCGAACAGGCTCGACAGTTTTTGAAAGTCGCCGGTGTGACAGGGATTGTGTTGACGAAGCTTGATGGCACGGCGAAGGGCGGCATCGCTGTCGCTATTGCGAAAGAATTGAACCTGCCGATACGCTACGCGGGCATTGGTGAGAAAGTTGACGACCTCGTCGTGTTCGATCCGCAGCAGTACGTGAATGGGTTGTTTGGGAATTGAGTTTCCCGCAAAGGCGGAAAGAATCTCCCGCAAAGGCGCAAAGGCGCCAAGGAAGGCACAAAAGACGCAAAGCAATGCGCCGGATTGCGAAGACAGTTATTCTTTTCTGATCTCTATACACGGGCTCTTCCTTTCTGACCTTTGCGCCTTTGCGTCTTTGCGGGAGTCAAATTGGTTTCTCTTAAAGTGCAGACCGTCACTCAGTCGATAACTTCATGGACCGACACCGATCGGCGCATGATGGCGCGTGCGCTTGAGCTTGCACGCAAGGGCGCGGGACAGGTGAGTCCTGGGCCACTGGTCGGCTGTGTGATTGTCGGCCCAGGAGCTGAGATCGTCGGCGAGGGGTTTTATCTCTTTGAAGAACTGAGCCACGCTGAAACGATCGCCTTGGCCCAGGCGGGTGCAAAGGCCCGGGGCGGGACCGCTTACGTTTCACTCGAACCGCACGCGCATCACGGACGTACCCCTCCTTGCAGCGACGCACTGCTCGCCGCGGGGATCAAACGCGTCGTCGCGCCCATCGAGGACCTGAATCCAAAAGTCTCCGGCAAAGGCTTTGCTCACCTGCGCGCGGCGGGCGTAGAGGTTCAGACCGGTCTGTTCGCAGACGAAGCGACGCAGATCAACGAAGCCTATCTTCACTTCATGCGCACCGGTTTGCCGTTCGTTCATTTAAAGCTCGCAGTTTCACTGGACGGAAAGATCGCGACCCGCACCGGTGATTCGCGTTGGGTGTCGGGACCAGAGTCGCTGGCGCGGACGCACGAGCTGCGTCATGAGCATGACGTAATCATGATTGGATCCGGAACGGCCGCGCTGGATGATCCGTTGTTGACGGATCGATCGGGACTACCGCGCCGTCGAGCCTTGGTGCGAGTGATAGTCGGCGACCGTTCGCGTTTGTCGCCCGATTCGCAGTTGGTGAAAACCGCGTCCGAGGGAGCGCCGCTGCTCGTGCTTAGCGGCGATTTATCATCCATTCTAAAAGAGCTTGCCGACAGGTCGATGCAGAGCGTACTGATCGAAGGTGGGGCCGGAATCGCGGGTCAGTTTGTCGATGCGGGTCTGGTGAACAAAGTGACGTTCTTCGTCGCAGCGAAACTCGTCGGCGGAACGAGCGCCCCGAGCGCCATCGGCGGCATGGGCGTGGAGAAGATGGCTGACGCGCTGGAACTCGAGCGCGTGCAGGTGACGCAGCGAGGCAAAGACCTGGAGATCTCCGGTTACCCGCGTTACACAAAAGGATGAACCCTCGTCCGTTAAAACGGCTGGGCCAACACTTCCTCAAAGACCCGAGAACTGTTCACCGCATCGTCGAAGCACTCAATCCCCAGCAAGACGAAACCATCGTTGAGATTGGACCAGGCACAGGTGCGCTCACTGCGGCACTACTTGAGCGTGCCGGACGAGTAGTGGCAGTTGAGTTCGATCAAAAACTGGAGCCGCTCCTTCGTGAACGCTTCGCCGATCACCCCGGCTTCAAACTCGTCATGGGCGATGCCCTGACGACAGACTTCTGCGCCGAAATAGAACCTGCTCCCCGCGCGCGACTGGCAGCTAATCTTCCATACAACATCTCGACCGCGATTCTCCAGCGACTGATTGCACAGCGCGAATGTCTCACGGAGATGGTCGTGATGTTGCAACGCGAAGTAGTCGAACGGGTGTTGGCTCCGCCGGGTTCGAGCGACCGTGGATACTTGTCGGTGCTGGTCGAAGCCTACGCGGAAACCGAGAAACTGTTTGACATTGCACCTGGGGCGTTTCGACCGCCGCCAAAAGTTTGGAGCAGCGTCATGCGGCTTACATTCAAGCCGACGACGATCGCGAATGAAGAGTTGTTCTGGGAGACTGTGAGTGCCGGGTTCGCGCAGAAGAGAAAGACGATCCTCAACAACCTGCGCCGTGCGCCCGGACGTTTGCAGGAAGTACTTCAGCGAAACGGCGGGGCGAGTATTGTGTTGTGCAAAGCGGAAGTCGAACTGCAGCGCCGGGCGGAAACGCTAACGATCGACGAGTGGGGACGAATCGTTACCGCGCTTGTGTAGTCTTACCTTGATCCCGTTCTTCGGTCTTAGCGACAAAACCGGAAGCACTTCAACCTTCTCGCCCGTGAGCTCGAACCTGAATCGCTGACCGATCGTCGCGAGCAACAAAACGATCTCCATCATCGCGAAGTAGTTGCCGATGCACTGACGTGGCCCACCGCCGAAAGGGAAGTACGCGTACTTCGGCAGTTGCTCAGTCATCCCGTTGGACCACCGCTCCGGTTTGAAGGCATTCGGATCGTCGAAGAAGCGCGGATCGCGAT
>DATJKO010000707.1:0-3846 GCA_035491355.1 Pyrinomonadaceae bacterium | reverse complement strand
GTAGTTGATGTTGCGATCGATGATGTAGGTGACGACGTTGTCAGGATGCCGGCGCGCGCGGATCTCGTCGGCGGCGGCGCCCATCCGTGCGATGTCGTGCGATTCGAGCAGCGTCCTGCATTCGTCAACGGACATGCGCTCGCCCGCGAGCACTCGATCGAGAATTGGTTGAATACTGTTCATCGGATGACTAAATGTACCGCAACGGCTTAACTCGTTCAATCAGTTGATGCTTGTGGGCCAGTTCGAAATAAAGCCGCATTCCGCGCTCCATCGACTCGTCCAGGTAGTAGACGATGTTTTCAGTCAGGTATCGGTGTAAATCCATCGGTATTCGGTCGCTATAAGCGCTCACGATTTCTTCAATCCGGGTCACGCCCTCGTCACGTGCTCCGGCGAAATCGACGTCGATTTTCTCGTTGCGCACCATCCACATAGCGAAAACGAATCCCAGCCCGGTGTAGTTGCGCCAAAGCGTCGCCATGTCCCAAACCTTCAGCCCGGTGCGCGGAAACGTCATGCCGGGATCGCCGATTATCAGCGCCGCGTCGTTGCGGTCGAGCATTTCGCCGAGGTTAGGCGAGCGGGTGGTCCACTGCGGTTCGTGCCCGATAAACTCGCGGAAGATCATCTTCACGAGCGTTGCGGACGTCCGCGACGATTCATCCAACGCGACCGTGCGAATGCTTTCCAGTTGCGTGTTCTTCGAGACGAGCACGACGCTGAGCACTTCGTTCTGAGACCCGACGCAGACGTCCGGGACCAAAGCGCCGTCGGGAATGCGCTGATACTCAATCACCGGAACGAGTGCCGCGTCGACTTCGCCTCGCGAGAGCAATTGCGCGCAACGTGCGGGCACAGCGTCGATAAAGTCAACCGTGCCGAGTTTCCTGCCGCGAAGGAAACTCCAAATCAGTGGCGCCGAGTTTAAGTAGGTGGAAGCAGCGAGCCTAAGCATTTTCTATTTTCCGTTTTTCATTTTTCATTTTTACGCGCGTTAGCCACGATTCAAACACTGCTGGTTCCTAAATGACAAACGGAAAATGACAAACGGAAAATGGAAAATGAAAACCGATACCTGCTACTATCCGAGCCATGCCTTTCTACGACGTAACGGTTCCTTTGTCGAATGAGCTGCCGACCTATCCCGGCGACCCGGGTATTCAGATTGGCGACTGGCGCAGCCTCGCCAACGGCGACAGCGCGAACGTTTCGGTAGTGAACTTCGGCGCGCATACGGGCACTCACGTCGATGCTCCGGCGCATTTCATCAACGGCGCCAACAAGA
Organism: Pyrinomonadaceae bacterium; assembly: GCA_035491355.1. GTDB lineage: Bacteria > Acidobacteriota > Blastocatellia > Pyrinomonadales > Pyrinomonadaceae > PSRF01. Next base: position 2,558 of record DATJKO010000707.1, on the reverse strand, counting down.
TTGAAAATCTCCCGCTCGACGCGTTGATCGGCGAGGCGCTCGTGGTTGAAGTGCCGCCCGATGTAATCGAAATCGGGCAGGAGTTTGTGAGTGCGCACGTCTCGCCGGGTATCGAGCGAGTGCTTTTCAAAACGCGCAATTCTGCCTTTTGGAACGAACCGGAGCCGCAGTTTCACAGCGATTTTACTCATCTGACAACCGATGCTGCGACCTGGCTCGCCGGTCACGGCGCTAAACTCGTCGGCATTGACTATCTCTCGATCGAACGCTTCAAATCGCCCGGTCACCCGACGCACCTGGCGTTGCTTGAACAGGGCGTTGTAATCGTAGAGGGACTCAATCTCACCGGCGTTCCGGCAGGAAAATACGAACTGTTCTGTCTGCCGATGCGCTTACGAAGCCACCTCGGCGACGGCGCCCCCGCGCGTGCCGTCCTGCGGACCCTCGACTGATGCCGGCAAAACGCGAAAACCCAAAGTACCGCGAGCGCGTTTATTCAATCGTGCGCCGTATTCCGCCGGGCCGCGTGATGACTTACGGACAGATCGCGGAACTGCTCGGCGAAGGTTACACGCCGCGGACCGTCGGGTTCGTCATGCACGGTTCACCGGACGGAACGCCGTGGCATCGCGTGTTGAATGCGCAGGGCGCCTGCTCGACCGGGCGCCTCGTGTTGCCGCATGACAAACAGCAACGCATGCTCGAACAAGAGGGGGTTGTATTCAAGAACGCGCGCTGCGATCTGCAAACGTTCTTATGGATCCCTAAACACACGTCGACGAAGAAACCAGAAGCAAGTTTGTATAAGTCAAAATCTTCCGTCCAAGGACGAAAACGATGAGCACTGAACCCGTACCCCGCGCTCCTTATGCGGTCAGTCCGCCCCGCTACTCAGTTTCACATCAGATGGTGACCACGGCGTTTGAGTTACCAAACTTTCGCGTCGTGCAGAATCTCGGCGTCGTGCGCGGGATCGTCGTGCGATCGCGAAACATCTTCGCCACCATCGGCGCGGGGCTGCAAACGATCGTTGGCGGGAATATCACTGTCTGGACCACGCTGTGTGAACAGACGCGCGCCGACGCTTTCGAGATCATGATCCAGCACGCGACTGAGATCGGCGCCAACGCCGTGATTGGTGCGCGCTACGACACGACGGAACTGTCGCAAGGAGTAACTGAAGTGCTCGCTTACGGCACGGCCGTCATCGTGGAGCCGGTCAATCCGGGGGAGAGTTATCGTTCAGAATGAACTCGACGGCTGCGGAGCTAACGGACGCACAACGACAGCGAGTTGAGCGAGCGCTCGACGCGGTTCCGTTTGCCAGGCTGCTCGGCATTCAAATCGTCTCCGTCCTCGCGGGACATGCGGTGCTGTCGCTCCCGGTCCGGGACGATCACAAGCAGAACCACGGCGTTGTTCACGGCGGCGCAATCGCATCTTTGATCGATTCGGCGATGGCGTTTGCGATCATCCCGTTGCTGGCCGAGAACGAGCGAACTACGACCGTCGATCTCACGATCCACTACCTGCGTCCGTTAACGGAAGGCGTTGCGAAATCGGCAGCGCGAGTCGTGCGCGCCGGGCGCCGAGTGATCGTTGTTTCCGCGGAAGTCCTCGATGATCACGACCGACTCGTGGCCACGGCCGTCAGCACATATCTGCGGTTGACCCCTGACACGAATTAAGCGGCATTCGTGATAGTCTGTGTTCGTTGTGGACGATTTCAAGAAATTCGCGCGGTATTTCCGTCAGTACAAACTCCAATTAGCGATAGGCATTGCGTGCATTCTCGCCAGCACCGCCTTCGGCCTCTTCATTCCTTTCTTTGTAGGCAAGGCGATCGACGCCAACTGGACTGAAGTTTCCTGGACGCGCCTGACGATCTCCGCCGGCAAAGTTCTCGCCGCCAGCATCATCAGCGGTACGTTTCTGTTCCTGCAGCGACGAATTCTGATCGGCATCTCGCGCAACGTCGAGTACGACATGCGGAAGGAGTTTTACGAGCACCTCGTCGGCCAGCCGCTGTCGTTCTTTCACGATCATCGCACCGGCGACCTGATGGCGCGGGCGACGAGCGACCTCTCGGCAGTCCGACAACTCGCGGGACCGATGATCATGTACACGTTGCAGACCGTGTTCGTCGTGATTCTCGTGCTGCCGTTGATGTTCATTCTCAACTGGTGGCTGACGCTGCTGTTGTTCGTGACGATGCCGCTGGTGTCGTTGACGGTCAAATACTTCGGCCAGCAGGTACACGCCCGCTTTGAAAAGATCCAGGAGTTCTTCGCCGACATCATGGCGCGCGCGCAGGAGAACTTCACCGGCGTGCGAGTCGTGCGAGCATATGCGCAGGAAGACGCCGAGATTGAGGCGTTTCGTTCGCTGAACTGGCAATACGCCGAACGCAATCTCTCGCTGGTGCGAGTCGAAGCCTTGATGCGTCCGTTAATGACGTTTCTGATCGGGTTTGGTTACGTGCTGATCATCTGGCAAGGGGTGCCGTTGGCGGTGAACGGCCAGATCACAGTCGGCGAGTTCACGATGTTCAACTTGTA
>DATJKO010000706.1:0-4439 GCA_035491355.1 Pyrinomonadaceae bacterium | reverse complement strand
CGTTGCGCGCGCGATTCACCTCCTCGCGCGCCTTCTGCTTCTCGCCACGCCACAGGTAAACAAAAACCATCAACATGCGCGCTTCGACGATCTTCGGATCGATCGCGAGAGCCTTCTTGAACGCGACTTCCGCTCGTTCGTAATCTTCAGCGCCACCGAATCCCTTGAAGACGCGGTTGACGTAGCATGCGCCGAGACCGTCGTGCGCCAGTGCGAAGTTTGGATCCAGTTGGATCGCGCGGTCGAAGTGTTCGATGGCGCTGTCGCAATCGTCGCGCGACAACGTGCGAAAGATGAAACGCGCAAACAGGTCGCGGCCGCGCAGGTACTGCTCGTACGCGACGGGATTCTGCGTCGAAGCTTTCGCGATGCCGACTTGCTCGGCCGGGCTGAGTTCAACTCGCAAACCTTCGACGATTCGCTGCGCGATCGTGTCTTGCACGACGATGATGTCCGCGGCGGCAGTGTCGATCCGATCGCTCCACAGCAACTCGCCTGACGCGACGTCGATCAACTGCGCGGTCACGCGGAAGTGATCGCCGGAATGAATAAAACCCGCGGTCAACACCGCGCCCACGCCTAACTCTTGCCCGATCTCACGCGGATCTCGCGTTTGACCCTGGTACCGCGCGATCACTGACGATGGCCGCACCACGAGCGAACGCACACGCGCCAGTTCGGTAATCACCGCATCCGCGAGCGAGAACTCGTAGAAGCTCGAGGCCGGATCGTTACTCAGATTGCGGAAACAGAGGATCGCGAGACTCTTCTTTTCCTGGTCCGCAACGGTGGTCATTGGTGTCTCGTGAATGTTTTGTTTGGAGATGGTCGCGGAGTTTGGCACGGACGTCGGCGCTTCGCTTCGCGTGATCGCCTTCAGCCAGCGCACGGCGCGCGAGACGGGGTTCGCGCCGGCGAGATGTCGCGGGGGCTCGGGCGTGACGCTTTGTTCGACGACCGCGCCCGTATCGACCTCGTGCAGGACCAGTCGCAGCTCTTTGCGAAAGTCGTCCGTGTTTTGAAAACGATCTTTCGGTTCCTTTGCGAGGGCGCGATCGATGATCTGTATCAGGCGTGCGGGGACAGGAGTTGAGCGCAACTCGCTGATTGGTCGCGGCGCATCGTGCAGGACTGCGTGACGCACGTCGATCGTCGTCTTGCCGCGAAACGGCCAGGTGCCCGTGAGCATCTCGTAAAGCAGCACACCGAGCGAAAAGATGTCAGCGCGTTTGTCGACGCGATCTCCGCGCGCTTGTTCCGGCGCGGCATAAGTCGCCGTGCCGTACGGGATACCGATTTCAGTTAGCTCAGTACGATGAATACCGGTCGTTGCGGCTTGAGTCTCGTCGAGCAATTTCGCTAAACCGAAATCCAGCACCTTTACCTGGCCCGACGGCATTACCATGACATTTCCGGACTTGATGTCGCGATGAATGATGCCGCGATTGTGCGCCGCCGCGAGTGCGTCCGCTACCTGCAAGCCGATGAGTAGCGCGGTCCTCAGTTCCAATGGCCGGCCGGCGACGAGTTGCCGCACGTTCTTTCCTTCGACGTGCTGCATGGCGATGAAGTGAACGCCGTCGACTTCGTCAAAATCGAAAATGGTGCAGATATTAGGATGGTCCAGCGACGACGCGAGACGTGCTTCACGTTCGAACCGTTTCAGGTTTGCTTCCTTCGCGCTTAATTCAGGAGGAATGACTTTGATCACAACCGGACGGCCGAGTTTCATGTCGGTTGCTTTATAGACCGTCCCCTGTCCGCCCACGCCGAGCTTTTCCGTGATGCGATAGTTGCGAAGAGTCTTGCCTACCATGCAATCCGTTTTATCTGCGGTTTTTTGGCGTCCCGACTTGGTTATTCAAACGTAGCGATCAACTCATCAGCAGTGGCGGTCGCTGTGCCGACCTTGCCCACGACAATTCCCGCGGCGTGGTTGGCAAGGGTGGCCGCCTCAAACATGCTGGTGCCGGACGCAAGCGCGCCGGCCAGGGCGGCGATAACAGTATCACCAGCGCCGGTTACATCGTAAACCTCGCGCGCTGCTGTGTTGACGTAAACCGGTTCGCCCTCACCTTCGAGCAGCATCATGCCGCGATCGCCGCGCGTGATCAGCACGGCGTCGCAGCCAAGTTTCTGGCGAATCACTGTTGCCGCATGATGAGAGCCATGGTTGGAATGGTCCTCGCTGTCGCTCATGCGCAACGCTTCGTGATGATTAGGCGTCACGAGTGTCGCCGGACGGTAAAAATTAAAATTGCGCAGTTTGGGATCGATCAAAACCGGGACCCGCTCGTAAGCGAACGGCAGAATCTCGCCGAGGATCCGCGGCGTTACGACGCCCTTATCGTAATCAGACACAACAAACGCGTCCGCGTCACTCAACGCTTCCTTCAGCCGCGACACGATCTGCTGTTCGAGTTGCGAATTCACCGGCGCGCGCGACTCGCGATCTGCTCGCACGACTAACTGACTGTGGGCAATGATGCGCGTCTTGATCGTCGATGGACGTCCGTCGTCGACGATCAGATTGTCGTTGGCGTCAGTGCCGAGCTCGCGCAGCCCGTTGCGCAGTCGCTTGCCGGCCTCATCGTTGCCGACGACGCCGACGACACTGCCGCGCGCGCCGAGTGCGATCAAATTAGCGAGCACATTCGCCGCGCCACCCAGATGGATCGATTCGCGCCGGACGTCGACAACAGGCACCGGCGCTTCCGGCGAGATTCTCGTCACGTCGCCCCAGACGAACTCGTCGAGCATCACATCGCCGAGCACGACGACATTACGCTCGCGCAGGGCGTTCAGGATTTCAGTGACGCGATCTTTAGTTAGCATTTGCGCTTAGTCTTTTCGTACTTAGTGCTTTGTACTTTGTTCGCCAGTCTACCGTTTGAGTCGCAGCGGTCCTTTCGAAATGCGAACAAAGTACAAAGGACTAAGTACAAAGCTCAAATTCCACTCAATATCTTGTCGATGGCAGCAACCACCCTGTCGACCGGAACGCGCAGGATACACTCGGGCTGCGGAAACTTCTCGCAAAAATAACCATGACACGGCTGACACGGCATCTCTTCTAGGACCACTTCCGCCGCCGCTTTGTTCCACGGACGCCAGTGCGCCACGTTCGACGATCCGAAAATAACGACTGAACGAGTGCCAACCGCGGCGGCAATGTGTGCGATGCCACTGTCGTTGCCGACGAAGATCTGCGAACGAGCAGCCAGTGCGGCGACCTCCGGAAGCGAAAGGTCAAGTGTAACGATGCGCACTGCCGACTCAGCCACGAGCGACTCCAGTGTTTCTCGTTCATTCGGAGCGCCAATCGCAACGGAAGCAAAGCCGCGCTCGGCGAGAGACTCAGCGACGCGCGCAAAATTTTCCGTCGCCCATTGCTTCGTCTGGAAAGCTGTGGCTGGATGAATGAGCGCGATTTGTCGGTCTTCCAATCCCGCTTCGGCAAGGCGCTGTTTGACCGACCACTCGGCCTCGGGTGTCACGGCGAGATAAGTGCGCGGCCGATCTGTAACAGGCACTCCGGTCCAACCGAGCAAGGCGAGTTGTTGTTCGACCGAATGGGTCTTCTGTTGACCCCAGAGCAGCAATGGCGACGGCGCCTGATGATTGTGAAGTTGTGCGTACTGATAAGTCTTCAGCCCCACGCGATGGCGCGCGCCTGTTGCCCGTGTCAGGAATGTGGAAGTTGTTCCGCCGTGAAGGTTGTAGACCACGTCATAACCGGTCGACCTGATCTGTTGGGCGGCTCGCGCGCGTGCGACCAGACCACCGCGTTCCAGGACGACGACGTTGTTGGCGTGCGGGTGATCGTCGAGCACCGGCGCGACCCAATCTTCGACGAGAATGTCGATCTGTGCGTCCGGGAGGAACCGTCGTAGCGCGAATAGACAGGCGGTTGAAAGAACGGTGTCGCCGATCGATCGCAGCCGCACAACCAATACCTTGTGAACAGTCGACCAATCCCACCGCGGGGGCGCCAAAGCCTCGGGAGCAGCGGCGCCGTACGTTGCCTTTGCATCCAGCACGCGGAGTTGGGGGGAAGGGTCAACCATGTCGCCGAGACCGGTCATCAAGTCATTCTTCGATCGTCGCTTCTTCGATGAGCATTACGGGAATGTCGTCGCGGATGGGATAAACGCGCTTGCACTCGACGCATTTGAGTGCGCTGCCGTCGGGTTTGAGCTCTACGTCAGCCTTGCACGCCGGACAAGCGAGTATTTCCAAAAGTTTTTGATCAACTGCCATGGCATGACCTTTCTACGCGGCACAATTGCGGGAATGCAGAAAGCTTACCATAATCATCTAAACAACTAGAGCAAAGCACGGTAGTGGCCTACTGTGAGAATCTTCTCTGAGATACGCAGAGAGTTGAAATTAGGACACCACCGCAAAACACCCATATATGTCACTCGAGTTCGCACTGC
>DATJKO010000705.1:0-6295 GCA_035491355.1 Pyrinomonadaceae bacterium | reverse complement strand
GTCCAACTCAAGCCATATTGGTCCGGAAACAAGTCGTCGCTTAACAAACGCATCCGGGGCAACTCGAATCGCGAACGTCGTCGCCTTAGTCTCTTTAATGCCTAGTTCCTCCTCCCAGTGGATAAGCGGTTTCGATCACCTTAGTCAGTCGATTGAACCACATCTCTTCCGCGCGTCCGCAAAACCTTGTCGTCACAAGGTTGAAGTGATAGTCTGCCACTCCCCCTCAGACCATCACCAACAAAGGAAGTTGTAAAAATGAGAACCACTGCGCGGATTCTAATCGCTGTCGTTGTCGGCCTCTTGTTGTTACTGACGTTCGTTCCCGCTGCGCCTGTCACGCAGGCCCATGCGCCCCTTGGTCCACTCGATCTCTCCGGCGAGTTGCACGGCGCGCCTTACCGCATTCGCGTTCCTGAAAACTGGAATGGAACGCTGCTCGTCTTCGCCCACGGCTATCGCGATAAAGCGGACCATCCGGGCGAGATCGACAACCGCAACGCCGATATCGCCCCCAGCGCCGCACTCGAAGCGCCGCTGCTAGCACAGGGGTTCGCGCTCGCAGGCACTGCGTTCAAAGACAATGGCTGGGCCATCGGCGACGCGATCCTCGACGCAAAGGACCTCGCGGTCTTTTTCCGCGGCGAAGTCGGGAAACCCGATCGCACGATCTTCTGGGCGGCTTCAGTAGGAACAGTCGCGGCGTTGAAGAGCATGGAGCAATTCAACGGTGTATTCGACGGTGCACTTTGTCTGTGCGCGATAGGAGGCGGAACAACGCGAATCTGGGACAACGGACTCGGGCTTTACCTTGCGTATGACGTCGTGTTTGGAGTGCCAGCTTCGTGGGGCACAGTCGGCGAAGTCCGAAACGACCTCGACTTCGAAACGGAAGTTGCCGCGAAGCTAGTCCCGGAACTCAGTAACATTGCTAACTTTCCGAAGTTCGAATTTATTCGACTCGTAGCGGGAACGCCCGGACGCGGCATCAACCCGCCACCGCCGCCGGCTTTCTACCCCGGTTGGGTGCTGACGGACATGTTCTTCCTGACAGAAGCGCGTTCCGAGTTGCAGCGACGCGCCGGCGGTCCGTACGTCCAGAATCTCGATCACAACTACAGTCTGACTGCTGCCGAGAAGGCATACTTGATGGGCATCGGCGTACCAGGCGCGGTGATTGACGGCTGGCTGGCGGCGATGAACGCGCGCCGCGACGTCAGGGCGGATACGTCCGCTCGCAACTACGTCCGCAACAACACCGACTACAACGGCAAGATTCGCAATCCAGTGCTCACGATGCACACAATCGTAGATCCGCTCGTAACGGTGACTAACGAAAACGCGTACGCCGAGTTGATTGCGTCGCAGAGCAGAGAGGAGTTGCTGTTTCAGACGTACACGAGTGGCATCGGTCACTGCAACCTGACCGGACCGCAGATTCTGACGGGTGTCGGCGCGATCGACTTGTGGGTCCGCACTGGCGTGCGTCCGACCGCGGCCTCGTTTCCGGCCGCGCTCGGGTTCGTTAACGGGTTCATTCCGCCACCATTGCTACAACCCTGACACAATTACGGCGGTATAATGCGGTCCAATGAGTTCGGCAGTTCCATTGACTCAGGCAGTAACTTCCGGCGACGCGAAAGCCGTGAGCGCAGCGATCGCCGACGGCGCCGACGTCAACGAACGAAACAACGGCGGACAAACGGCGCTCATCCTCGCCGTGATCTTTGGGCACACCCACCTCGCGGAACTGCTGGTTAAAGCCGGCGCCAATCCGCGGCTGCGCGACAATCTCGGGCTCGACGCCGTCGAGTGGGCCCAACGGCGTGGCTTGTCGACGGATCTATTCGAAATCCGCGGCGAAGAACCGCGCACCACAGAACCGCAAACAGATTCGGATGAGAAGAGTCGTAAGTGGCTCGCCGGCGTCAAGCAACGCATTCAAGAACAATCAGCACAGAAACAGCCGCCGGTAGTACAAACGCAGCCTGCGCTTCAGACACATCCGACAGTGCAAACGCAGCCTGTAGTTCAGGCGCAGGCTGCGCCTCATCCCGCGCCCGCACCAGAACCCGAACCCGTTTTACCTGAACCAGACCCGGTCGCAGCCGCACCGGTAAAATCGTCAACGCGCAAACGGTGTCCGAAGTGCAACGCGATGTACAACGGCGAACTGGTGGCTTACTGCGCGCACCACGTCGTCAAGCTCGTAGACGCAAGCGACACGATGTTTGAAACGTTGCCGTCGACGTCTTCGAATAACAGCATCACGAGCTCACCACTGCTGTGGATACTCATCCTCGCGACTGTCAGCATCGCAGCATTCACTGCCTACATGATCTCGTCGCAGCTCTCGACTGTGATCATTCCCGACTCGGCGGCGTCAACTCCGCAAAAGCCCAAGAGCTTTCTAAAAGGGACGCCGGCGGCCGCTGGTGATCTCGCCGGAAAAGCGCTCACGCTCGCCGATGCGGAATGTCCGGTCTTCGAAGGCGACACCCGCCCAAAAACCCACGCTGCAACCGTCAACGTACACGTTAAGCTCGACAAGAACGGTAAGGTCTACTGGGCCCGCGCAGATGGTGGTGACGAAGCGTTGCGCAACGCGGCGACGGACGCGGCCAGTCGATCCAGCTTTTCAGCGGACAAGCTTCGCGGACGCGAAAGCGAAGGCACAATCACTTACACGTTCGCCCAGTGATCATGCGAATATTCGGAAGACGCTAGCGATTCGCAACCAACCACGGTCCAACGTGGACCAGAATCCACGTATTCCCTCTTAGTCTCAACCCTTGGTCTATCCGGCAAGTTCCTGAGTGCTGTGACAGGTGTCAGCCGAGTGGAGGTACGTCCACCGGGGAGGCGGCGGTTCTAAGGTTTTGAGTAGTCCCCCGCCAAAGCAAAGACGCAGAGAACACGGAAGGTGTGTGTCACGCTCTCTGCGTCTTTGCGACCTTGAATTTTGCTTTCTACTTAGTTGCTGCTGACCTCACTACCATTCTTCAAATAACGATCGAGGAAGTCGAGGATCGCTTTGTAGGCGCGGATCTCGTTAGCCTTCTTCGAAAACCCGTGTCCTTCGTCATCGAACAGCACGTACTCGACGACGCCGTTTCGCTTCTTGATGTTCTCAACGATCTCGTCTGACTCCGGCTTAATGACGCGCGGATCGTTCTTTCCCTGCAGGACAATCAACGGCTTTACGATCTTGTCCGTGTGAAACAATGGCGACACGGCGCGCAGGTTCTCGAGATCCTTTTCCGGATCGCCTATCTCTTTGTAAAGCGACTTGCGGAACGATTCCCAGTACGGCGGAATCGATTGCAGCGTGCGCACCCAGTTGGAAACGCCAAAGATGTCGACGCCGACAGCGAATTCATTCGGCTGGAACGCCAACGCCGCCAGCACCATGTAACCACCGTACGATCCACCCAGGATGCCGATCTTCTTCTCGTCCACATACCCGAGCGTCGCGAGATACTTCTTCGCCGCCACACAATCCCAGAGCGGTTCGCGTCCGTGTTTCCCGTCGTCAGCAGCAAAGAACGTCTTACCGTAACCACTCGAACCACGATTGTTCACTCCCAGTACGACGTAACCGTGATTCACGAGATACTGCACAAACGCACTATAACCGACGCGAGTTTGTCCGCCTGGTCCACCGTGAATGAATAACACGGCCGGCTTCTTATTCTGCGCGCTCGCGGTCTTCGGCTTGTAAAGGATCGACGGGATTTCCAGTCCATCAAACGACTTGTAACGAATGACCTCTGACTCGACGAGATCGGCAGCGTTGATCTCCGGGTTAAGGCTGTCCGTCAATTTCGTGGCCTTCTTCGTCGCGAAGTTGTAGACGTAGAGATTGCTCGGGCTGCGATCGCCGTTCAGATAGAACGCCATCAACTTCTCGCTCGGCGAAATATTGACGCCGGTGATCACGGCATTCGGCAGTTGCGGCAACGCGATTGGCTTGCCGGTTGCCTGATCGTAGATCTTGATATTCGTGCGTGCGTCTTCGTTGATCGCCGTCACGCGATACTTTCCGTGGCGCGAAAAGTAGGTATAGGAAATGTCCCACGGCGCCTTCTCGACGGTTTCCGATTTGCCGGTGCTGAGATTGTATCGAGCGACGTAAGCGTATTCGCTGCCGGAGTCGGTGAGGTAGTAGAGATACTTCGAATCAGTATCGAAAGTCTGTGGGCTGTTCGCCATGTCGCCCGTGTGCTCGGTGATGTTCTTCATCTCCTTCGTCGCGACGTTGTAGAGATAAACGTCCGAGTCAGCCGCCGAGCCGCCGTTCTTCTGGAAAGCGATGAACTTCTTGTCGTACGAGATGTCGGCGAAATCGATGCCCGTTTCGTCTTTGTAAAGCATCGTCGGCTTCAACGTGTCGACCGGCATTTCGTAGAGATCGAAAAAACGCGAATCGCGTTCGTTGGTGCTGAAGTAGAACGACTTACGATCCTGGCTCCAACCGGCGAAGTTTGCTTTCGTTTTCTCGCCCGGCGTCAGATCGCGTTCGGTGCCGTTCAGCTCGCGCAGGTAAAGGTGACTGTTCTCGTTCCCGCCGCGATCGTAGGTGTATAGAATGCGCCCGTCGGTCGGAAAGTAAGCGACCGAGTAGGTGCTCTCTTTGGTCGAGTTGGTCAGTTGCGTCGCCGCGCCACCCGTGACCGGCACCGAGTAGACGTTAAAGATGCCTGTCTTATTGGAGTGAAACAGCACCGACTTGTCGTCGGCCGAAAAGGAACTGCCGCCCAGGCGGACGGTGTTCATGAACTGCTCGATCGTGTACTCCTTGACTGGCTTCTGAGCAGCAACTGGCGCTACAAGCAATAAGAAAGTGGCGGCGAGCAGGGAGAAACGTTTGGCGTGGGTCATAAGTTTGTCCTTTCTTCCGGGTGGTCGGCGAGTATAAGGTCGATGCCCGAGGCCGCAAAGCGACGAGCGTTCGCGATGGTTTGCGCATCGTTGGACCATTGCGCTTGTTTTGTGAGCAACGCCAGCTCCATCGTCCGTCCGAGCGTCAGCGCAAACCGCCGAGCGCCGGCTTCCAACAACGATTGATCTGAAGTCCCTGTATACCAATTCGTCGCGTGATCGAGTGCCGCGATAGCAGTCCGATCGTTACTACTCTTCACCACTGCACTGAACGCGCTCAGCGATTCAGCATTCAACGCGCGTAACGTGTCGAGTGCGAGTACGTTCGTGGTTCCTTCCCAAATCGGCAACACCTGACTGTCACGCAGCAGCACTGGCAGGCCCGTGTCTTCGACGTAACCAGCGCCGCCAAACAACTCCAACACTTCGCTTGCCAGCGCGACTGCCTGTTTGGCGGTGGTGAGCTTCATCACAGGCGTTAACAACCGAAGTATCGCAGCATCCGCGGGACTGATCTCGCTGGTCTCGTTGCGCCCGGTCAACTCCGCGACGTTGAAGGCAAGCTGAAACGCAGCCTCAAACTCCGCTCCCAGGCCGGCCATTGTGTCCACGTGCAACGGCTTCTCCGCGAGCGAAGCGCCAAACGCAAAACGCTTGCGCGCGTAGTCAGCACTCAATGCCAGACCACGACACATGAGCGCAACAGCACTAATGCCATTCCACAGTCGCGTAATGTTCAGCAGCGGAGCGATGTTGCGAACACCGTCGCTGGTTCCGTTCACCAACTGCGCGGGCGTGCCGGTCAACGTCAATTCAGCAGTGGGAACTTTGCGTGTGCCGAGTTTGTCCTTGAGACGATTGACTTCGATGTTGCGTAGACAGCCTTCACCGTCTCGCGTCTCGACGTAGAAAAGCGCCAGTCCGCGTCCACCCGGCGGATTGCCTTCCGGCCGAGCCAGCGTGAGGGCCATCTGCGAACTGATCGCTGAAGTGAACCACTTGCGACCGTAGAGTCGGTAACCTCCAGCTTCGCGATCTTCCCGCGCGACCGTCTCGGTAAGACCAACGTCCGAACCGCCCGTGAGTTCGGTCATCCACTGACCGGCCGTCCAAAACTCATTCGGATCACGCGTGATCAGGTGAGGAACCGCGCGCTCAATCAACGTCTGATTGCCGGAACCGAGCAGCGTTCGCGCCGCGCCATCGGTCATCGCGAGCGGACAACTGTAGATGTCGGTCGAGGGCGTGAAGAGATATGCCAACGCACACTGATGCACACGCGACAAGCTGCCGTGCTTTTGCTCGTAAGCAGTGGCAACAAGACCGTGTTCGACTGCGATTCGCTCCGCGACCTGCCACAGTGGCGTTAACTCGATCCTGTCAATGCGATTGCCCCAAGCGTCCCACTGCGTCA
>DATJKO010000704.1:0-1787 GCA_035491355.1 Pyrinomonadaceae bacterium | reverse complement strand
GATGTGATTTTGAAAGTCGACGACAAAGACATCCAAACGGCCGACGACTTCACCTGGTGGTTGGAACAGGCTGGCCCGAGTAGTTCGGTGGAGTTCACCGTTGCGCGTCCGGATCGTGTAGCCGAAGAGGCTGTTGACGTGAAATTGAGCGGCAAGTTCGATCCGGTTCTGAGTTTCAGCCTGTTCCGTCGGGGGCCAGCGCTGCGAGCCGCTACACTACTCAACCAGGGCATCGAGACGGTCGCGTTAAGACCAATCGTGGCTGCACAACTCGGCGTCACCGCCGGTCTGCTGGTGGTTTACGTAGAACCTTCGACAGCGGCGTCCGAAGCAGGCCTGCAAGCGGGTGACGTCATTCAATCAATCGACGGCAAACCCGTCTCCGCATTCAAACCGACGCCTCAAGCTGACTACTTCACGTTTGAGGTCGTGCGCAGCAAACAGAAACTCGTCGTCAAAGTCCCCGCAAAAAAGAACTAAACCCATAAATATTTTGTGCCTTTTGTGCCTTTTTGTGCCAAGTGTTAACCTAGCGCCCCATGTTTCCCGAGGCCGTCGCTCGTTACCACGATCTGCTCGCTAATCAGGATCTCGCCGAAGCCTCCCGGGCTCTGCTCGACGAGGGATTGGAAAAGGCGAAACTGATCTTCGGTGGTCGTCGTCTTTCACCATATCTTCGCCCACACTTCGTGTCCGAGACAGACTTCGCGCGTATCTGCGGGGTTTGTGAAACCGTTTGGTCGGCGATTCAGAAGGTCAAGGATGCGGCGGTGGCTGACCCGCGAGTCGTCGATGACCTCGGACTCACCGAGATCGAACGTGAACTGGTGGCGATCGAGCCAGGTTACGCCGCGGTTTCGCCGACTTCGCGTCTTGATTCGTTCCTGACCAAGTCCGCGTACAGCTTTGTAGAACTCAACGGCGAGAGTCCGGCGGGAATCGCTTACGCTGACGCTGCTTACGACATCTTCTCGTCGCTGCCGGTGATGAAAGAGTTCGCCGCCGATTACAACGTGCGCGCCATGTATGGCCGGGCGTTCCTGTTGGACGTGCTCATACATTCATACGAAGAGTATCTTGGCAGAAAACCGGAACGCGCACCGTGTATCGCGATTGTCGACCTCGCGGGTGTGCCCACCGTCAGCGAGTTTGAACTGTTTCGAGAATTCTTCGAACGGAACGGCTATCCGTCGTTCATCTGCACGCCTCAGCAACTCGAGTTCAAAGACAATCGTCTCAGCGCGTTGGGCCAGGAAATCGACATTGTTTACAAGCGACTGCTCGTCAATGAATACTTGCCGGTCATGCGCGAATATCCGGCGCTGCTGAATGCGTACCGTGCCGGCGCAATTTGCATGGTCAACAGTTTTCGTTCGAAGCTGATTCACAAAAAAGCACTCTTTGCCGTGTTGACGGATCCACGACACGCAACCTTGTTTTCGGAAAAGGAGTTGGAAACGATTCGCGCGCATGTGCCGTGGACGCGCGTCGTTCGCGATGAACACACCGACTACTTTGGCCGCGATATCAACCTGCTGGATTTTATCCGCGCCGACGGCGAGCGACTGGTGTTGAAGCCAAACGATGATTACGGTGGTCACGGCATTACGATCGGTTGGAACGTGGACCAACGCGGTTGGGACGAAGCGATCAATAACGCACTTGCTGACGGCGATTACCTGGTCCAGGAACGCGTACCCACAGCGCGCGAAACTTTTCCCGCACTCACCGATGATGGTCATATCGAGTTTGCGGAACAGTTAGTGGATCTCGATCCGTTACTCTTC
>DATJKO010000703.1:0-9164 GCA_035491355.1 Pyrinomonadaceae bacterium | reverse complement strand
AAAGACACAACCCTCAATCTTGCGACCGCCACGCGCTCTTTGGCAGGGCGTCGTTTTCGCAAGAGCGGCAGCGTTTGGATCGACACTGAATACGAGTCATCATCACCGACGACGAACATAACGCGCGGTTCGGAACAGTATCGCGCGCTGATCGCCGATGAACCGTCGCTGCGCACGATAGCCGAAACACTCGACGGCGAAATAATTGTCGTGTGGAAGAGCCGCGCCTACCGCATCCGCTAAAACCTCGGTCCAATCAGTGGTAAATTATGCGGCCATGACGCCCATAAAACTGCTTGCTCGTGTCCTGCTGTGTCTTCTGCTTCTTTCACTGACTGCAAACTTACCGGTCGCCCAACGAAGATCACGTATCCCGCCTAATCCGACGATCGCGGCCATTGTGCGCGACATCGACGCGCGTAACATCGAGCAATCCATTCGCAAATTGGTTTCGTTCGGCACTCGCAACACGCTGTCAGAACAGAACGATCCGAACCGCGGTATCGGCGCCGCGCGCGACTGGTTGTACGCGGAGTTCCTGAAAGCAGCAGAAGCGTCCGGCGGACGCATGACTGTCGAGAAGCAGTCGTACGAACAAGCCAAAGCCCCGCGCGTGCCGCAACCCACGATCGTTACGAACGTCGTGGCGACGTTGAAGGGCACGCAAGCAGAGTCGAGCGATCGCATTTACGTCGTGAGTGGTCACTACGATTCGATGTGCAACAGTACGACGGACGCGAAATGCGACGCGCCTGGTGCGAACGACGATGCGTCAGGGACGGCCGCCGTGCTGGAAATGGCGCGCGTGATGGCGAAGCAGCAGTTTGAAGCGACGATCGTGTTCATGGCTGTCGCTGGTGAAGAGCAGAGTCTGCTCGGTTCGACTCACTACGCCGAAGAGGCGAAGAAGAAAAACTGGAACATCGACGCGATGTTCACGAACGACATCGTCGGAAACACGCTCGGTGGAAATGGTGTGCGCGATCGCGGCACGCTGCGAGTGTTTTCCGAAGGCGTGCCGTCTAATGAGACGCCGGCCGAAGCGACGATTCGACGCAGCGTCGGTGGTGAGAACGATTCGGCGTCGCGACAGTTGGCGCGGTTCATCAAGGAGACGAGCGAACGTTACGTGCCGCAGATGAAAGTGATGATGATCTACCGGCGCGATCGTTACGGACGCGGCGGCGATCACATTCCATTTCTCGAACGCGGCTGGCCGGCGGTGCGTTTCACGGAAGTGAACGAAGAGTTCCGGCATCAGCATCAAAACGTGCGCGTCGAGAACGGCGTCCAGTTTGGCGACCTGCCGGAGTTTGTCGACTTCGCTTACGTCGCGAATGTCGCACGCGTGAATGCTGTGTCGCTCGCGGTGTTGGCACTCGCGCCATCAAGGCCGAAAGGCGTAACGATTCTTTCGCAGCGCTTGTCGAACGATACTGACTTAAAGTGGGAAGCGAACAAGGAGCCGGATCTCGCCGGATACGAGATCGTCTGGCGCGACACGACGGCGGCTGAGTGGACCAACTCCAAAGCAGTGGGCAAGGTAACGGCGTTTACCATGAAAGGCATGTCGAAGGACAACTACTTCTTCGGCGTCCGCTCCATAGATAAGGACGGCAATCGGAGTCCGGTCACCTATCCGAAGCCGCTGGGTCGGAACCAACCCGCCGACCGTACGACTTCGACCACCACCGGCGCTCCCTGAGCTGGCTTTGACAAAGAAGTAATGAAGCTATTCTTTTTTCTCCGCCTCTCCGCCTCTCCGCCTCTCCGCGTCTGCGCGTCTCCCCGTCTCCGCGTCGAAAAAGCAGAAGGCCTGTTTTTTCGACCAACCGCGCCCGTGGGGCGTCTAATCAACTGATATGAGAAAACACTTGCGAAAAATCACGGTGATCATGTTGCTGGCGTCGATCGCGGCGGCCCAACCGCTTGTCCGGGCCTCGAAAACGCCGCGCCTGACCGACGAGCAGCGCATTGTTCACGTGCTCAATCGGCTCGGTTTCGGGGCGCGCCCCGGCGACGTGCAACGCGTGAAGTCGATGGGTCTGGAGAACTACATCAACCAGCAACTGGCGCCGGAAAAGATCAACGATGCCGTCGCGGACAATAAAGTGAAGGACCTAAACACCCTCACGATGTCGACTGCCGAGCTTTACGAGAAGTATCCCCAACCGGGACAGATTCGCCGGCAACTGCAAAACCGCGGCGTGTTGCCGAAAGATTCCGCTGAAGCTCAAGACAATCAAAAGAACCCGCGCGAGACGCCCGAGTATCGTCAGGCGATCCAGGATTACTACAAAGAGAACGGCCTGGAACTGCCGCAACGAATCATGGCGGAGCTGCACGCCTCGAGAATCCTGCGCGCCGTCTACAGCGAACGACAACTACAGGAAGTGATGGTCGACTTTTGGACCAACCACTTCAACGTGTTTGCCGGCAAAGGTGCGGACCGTTGGCTGCTGCCCGGCTACGATCGCGACACGATTCGCCCGCACGCGATGGGCAAGTTCTCGGCTCTGTTAGAAGCCACCGCGCAGAGTCCGGCGATGCTTTTTTATCTCGACAACTTTCAGAGCGTCAGTCCGAATGCGAGCCGCGGCCGCGCGCAGGTGATGGTGAACGCGCCCGTTCAGCAACCGCGTCGCGGCATCAACGAAAACTACGCGCGTGAGTTGATGGAACTGCACACGCTCGGCGTCGACGGCGGTTACACCCAGAAAGACGTCCAGGAAGTCGCGCGCTGCTTTACGGGTTGGACCATCTTTCAACCGCGCGGTGGCGCTGCGGCTATGGCCGCACGAGGCGAAGATGCGCGCATGCGACGGCCCGCGGGAACGTTCTTCTTCAACGCCCGCGCCCACGACGACGGCGAGAAGATCGTTCTCGGTCACAAGATTCCTGCCGGCGGCGGTTTCAACGACGGGCTGAAGGTGCTCGACATTCTCGCTAAACATGAGTCGACGGCGAAGTTCATCGCCACCAAACTAGTGCGCCATTTTGTTTCCGACGATCCGCCGCCTGCTTTGGTCAAACGAGTCGCGGCGGTGTTCACGAAGAGCGACGGCGACATTCGCGAAACGCTCAAGGCGATCTTCTTCTCGAATGAGTTCAATTCGCCGGAAGCATATCGCGCGAAGATCAAGCGGCCGTTTGAACTCGCGATCAGCGCCATCCGCGCTGTCGGCGCTGATACCAACGGTGGACCAGGCACCCACCAGTGGATCGCGCGCATGGGCGAACCGCTCTACGGCTATCAAACTCCGAACGGCTATTCCGATACCGCGGAAAGTTGGGTCAACACCGGCGGGCTGCTCGAGCGCATGAACTTCGGGCTCGCGCTGGCCGGCAATCGCATCCAGGGAACGCAAGTCGATCTATCGAAACTCGCCGGCGCGAACACTGACAAAAACAAGATGATCGACGAGTCGCTCAAGACGATCCTCGCCGGTGAAGTGTCGGCGGCAACGAGAGCGACTCTGTTGAAGCAGGTGGAAGCCGCCGATCCCATTACGAAGGTAGTGGGACTGATCCTGGGTACACCGGAGTTTCAAAGGCAGTAGAGGTGAACTGATGAATCGCAGGTTTTTTCTAAAGTCAGGAAGCATCGCGCTGGCGAGTGTTGGTATGTCGCTGTCGGCGCCGTCATTTCTCGAGCGCGTTGTGCTTGGTCGTGAGGTAACTGGCGGCCGTCGCAAGACTCTTATCGCGATTTTTCAACGCGGCGCCGTTGACGGGTTGAACATGGTGGTTCCATATGGCGAGTCAAACTACTACGCGGTGCGTCCGGGGATCGCGATTCCGAAACCTGCCGCGGGAAACGATGAGACCGCTATCGATCTCGACGGCTTCTTCGGCCTCCATCCATCGCTGAAGTCGTTCAAACCCTTGTGGGATTCGAGGCAACTGGCGATTGTCCATGCCTCCGGTTCTCCCGACAATTCGCGTTCGCACTTTGATGCCCAGGACTACATGGAATCCGGCACGCCGGGTGTGAAGTCGACTGGCGACGGCTGGCTCAATCGTTACCTGCAAACGAAGAACGACAGCCGGAACTCATCGTTCCGAGCAGTCGCACTCGCACGAGAAATGCCGCGCGCGTTGATGGGACGAGCGCCGGCTGTAGCAATGAGTAACATGTCTGACTTTGCGATTCGCGCGGGTCGTCAGTCAGCGACCTTGCAAAACGGGTTCGAGGAGATGTACGCGCAACAGACGAAAGACATGCTCGGGACAACGGGTCGTGAGACGTTCGAGGCAGTGAAGTTCTTGAAGAATGCGAACCCCGCGCAATACAAACCCGAGAACGGCGCCGTCTACCCGACGAACCCTTTTGGTAACTCGCTGCGGCAGATTGCGCAGTTGATCAAAGCGGACGTGGGTTTGGAGATCGCCTTCACCGACATGGGCCAATGGGACACTCATGCTAACCAGGGCAACACGCGCGGCCAGCTCGCGAACCTCTTACAGACGTTCAGCTCCGGCATCGCGGCGCTCTACCAGGACCTGGGCCAGCGCATGGACGACGTCGTTGTGTTGACGATGTCAGAGTTTGGCAGGACGGTAAGAGAGAACGGCAACCGCGGTACGGATCACGGTCATGCGAACGCGATGTTTGTGATGGGCAACTCGGTGCGCGGCGGAAAGGTTTACGGACGCTGGCCGGGATTGAAGAACGATCAGCTCTTCGAGGGCCGCGACCTCGCGTTGACCACCGATTTCCGTGATGTGTTTGGCGAGATCGCCTCGCGCCACCTGAAAACCACGGACTTGAAAAAGATCTTTCCTGGTTACTCAATTAGCGAATCGAACTACAAAAACTTTCTCACCACCTGACACGGCCGAAACGGTTGATCAGGTACAGCATGAACGCCGCGATCACTGACACTGTGACCGCGAGTGTAAACGCTTCGTTATCGCGTCCTGCCTGCACCGCGTCGTAGATCGCGACGGAAGCAGTTTGGGTCTTACCGGGAATGTTTCCCGCGATCATTATCGTCACACCGAAATCACCCAGCGCCCGCGCAAACGCCAACGCCGTTGCCGCCAACACACCCTTCGAAGCCAGCGGCAGCGTCACGCGCATAAATATGCGTCGATTGTTAAGGCCCAACGTGCGCGCGGCGGCTTCGAGGTCCGTGTTCACTCCTTCGAACGCCGCTCGCAGACTCTTCGTCACCAGCGGAAGCGCATGGATCGTCGCAGCGATGATTGCGGCGGTGACTGTGAAGGTGAGTCGAATACCAAAATTGCGATACAAGAACCCGCCGACCGTCGAACGCGTGCCGAGTAGGACCAGCAGGTAATAGCCCAGCACTGTCGGCGGTAACACGAGTGGCAACGTAACGAGCGCATCGATCAGGTTTCGCCCGGGAAATCGTTTGCGCGCGAGCACCCACGCGAGTCCCGAACCAGCCACTAGCGCGATCAGTGTCGCCGCCGTGGCCACGGCGAAGGAAAGCCTGATGGGAAACCAGTCGATCACGGAGTCCTAAGTGATTGCGAATTTCGAAGTGCGGATTGCGAAATTCCCAATTCGAAATTCGCAATTCGCAATATGATACAGGAAAACACTGTTCCGGCGATGATGCCGAAAAGGTCCCACTGTAGGTCCGTGGCGGTGTCGTACTTACCCCAGATGCGCTGACCATGAAAGTAAACTTCGTCCCACAGCTCGATAATTTCGTACGCCGCGGACAAGCTGAACACGATCGTTGCTGCAAAGAACGCGGTCAGCTTGAGTGGCAAGCGATAGCCGTAGGAGTGCAGTGCGCGCGTTACAAACCAGACGATGATGGGACTCACGAGCACCTGGACCACGAGGTGCGCGAACTCGTCGTACTGCATTGGTCCAAACTGGCGGCCGTACATGCGAAAGAAGTTTCCCAGCGCGTCAACCTGCAACGCGATGAAGACGAGCGCCAATAGGACCAGTGGAACACGTACGTTGAGACGCGCGCTCACGTACCAGTAAAAAATGCCGAGGAACGCGAGCGTGAAAAGCGTGTTGAAGGCGAGTGAGAGGTAACACATCTTCGTCAGGAATGCTGCGCCTGCGAAGATTGCGAGCATCACCAGCGGTATTTCGAGTTTATGTAGTAGAGTTGTCTTCACGTTGATATCCGATTTCGAGTCGATGAAATCCCTCAAGCCCAAGATCCTGCGTTTCGAGTCATTGCCTTCCACGAACACTGAGCTGGCGCGACAGGCGTCAGAAGGCGCTGGGGAGGGCCTCTCGATTGTGGCGGATGAGCAAACTGCGGGCCGGGGACGTTTGCAGCGTGCGTGGTCGTCGCCGAAGGGAGCGGGGCTGTATTTCAGCATTCTTTTGCGCCCTGCGATCGCGCAGGATCAGTGGCCGTTGATAGTGTTTGTGGCGTCGCTGGCGGTCGCGGATGCTTTGAGCGAGGCATGCGACGTAGAGACGGATATCAAGTGGCCCAATGATCTTCTTTCAGGTGAGCGAAAAATCTGCGGCATACTGGCGGAGTCGGTTGAGACCCCAACCGGGAGGGCGGTCATCGTCGGCATCGGTATTAATTTGATCGCCGCTGCTTATCCTGAGGAGATCGCGGCAGCTGCGACTTCGGTAGCCGAAGCCTCTGGCCGGGCGCCGGAACGTGAGGCGTTGTTGGCGTCGCTACTGCGCGCGTTGTCGCGCTGGTATTCGTTGCTGCACGAGATCGACGGTGCGCTGAAAGTCGTCGCGGCGTGGACCAGCCGGTCGTCTTATGCGAGTGGCAAACCGGTGCAGGTGGCGAACGGCGAGGAGGTCTGGCAAGGTATCACTCGCGGCGTCGAACCGGACGGCGCGCTTCGCCTCGAAACCAAGGATGGAATGAGATTGGTAAGAGCGGGCGATGTCAGTCTCAGATCCGCTAAACGATATTAGAGCAGGCCACAACCAGGCTCATCTTGTTGTCAGCCTAGAGTGAGTACTCGATTAGTGTTCTTTGTGTCTTAGTGGTTCAGACCGTGGTTATGTCACCTTCGAAACGCATCGTGCTGAATACCTGGGGATCGTTTGGCGATCTCCATCCTTACATGGCGCTCGCTCTTGAGTTGCGCGCGCGGGGGCACCGGCCGGTGATCGCGACGATGGAGATGTATCGTGAGCGGCTCGAGGCTGTGGGTTTGGAACTCGCGCCTGTGCGACCCAACATCCCGCAACCGAAAGAACAGGAGCCGGAACTGATCCAGAAGATCATGGAACCACGGACGGGTCCGCAATTCCTCATGGAACAGATCGTATTTCCGGCTATTCGCGACGCTTACCAGGATTTGCTGATCGCAGTCCAGAATGCCGACCTATTGATAACTCATCCGGCTGCCCCTGCGGGTCCGCTGGTTGGTCGTAAGACGGGCTTACCCTGGATTTCTACCGTGCTCGCGCCGCTCTCGTTTTTCTCCGTCTACGACCCGCCAATCCCACCGGTTATGCAGTGGACCACTAAAGTGTTCAGTCTGCTCGGTCCACGTGTCCTGAAGTTATTTTTCGACGTAATGAGGAGCGAATACAAAGCGAAGCCCGTAGTTGCGTTCCGTAAGGAGCTCGGCCTCCCTGACTACGGCAATCCTATGTTTGAGGGCCAACACTCGCCGCTTCGAGTGTTGGCGTTGTTTTCGGAAGTGTTCGCGGCGCCGCAGCCCGATTGGCCCAGTCACGCTGCGGTGACGGGCTTCTGTTTTTATCATGACAACCAGGAGTCGGCGCTTCCGCCTGAACTCGCAGACTTTCTCGACAACGGCCCACCGCCGATCGTTTTCACGCTCGGTTCTTCCGCTGTTTGGATTGGACGCGAATTCTTTCGTGAGAGCATTGACGCCGCAAAGCGTTTGGGCCAACGTGCGGTACTGCTGATAGGCGATGAACGCAATCATCCAGGCACACTTCCCGGCAACATGATCGCCGTCGAGTATGTGTCGTATGAATCGCTGATGTCGCGTGCGAGTGTGGTTGTTCATCACGGCGGCGTAGGCACCACGTCGAATGGGTTACTTGCGGGAGTGCCGACGCTGATCGTTCCGTTCGCATTCGATCAATCAGACAACGCGGCACATGCAGCTCGACTCGGCGTGAGCCGCACAGTGTACCGGCACAAGTATCGAACGCCGCGCGTCGCGAACGAACTGGGTAAGCTGCTACACGATCCGGCGTATGCGCGCCGTGCCGAGGAAGTAAGCCGGAAATTGAAGCAGGAAAACGGTGTAGCGCGAGCGTCGGACTTGATCGAGCAGGTATTGGACGGAAGACCGAACAAGGTCGAGGAACTGGCTTATGCTTCTCGCAATTGATGCCGGGAATACGAATATTAAGCTGGGCCTGTATGAGGGATCCGAATTGTACGTGCCCGTATGGCGATTGGTTCCGGAACACCTTCGCGCTGCGGAGGCGTACGACGTCACCAAGGTGCGGGGCCTCTTTGTCGGGTCTGGCATTGGCGCACAAGAGGTAGAAGCGATCATTATCGCCAGCGTCGTACCGCGATCGAGCCACGCGCTGCGATCGATCTCGGAACGTTACTTCCACTTAAAGCCGGTCTTCGTCGATCACATGACGAACACGGGGTTGAAGATTCTCTACGATCAACCTTCGGAACTTGGCGCCGATAGGATCGTCGCCGCCGTTGCTGCGGTAGAAAAATATGGCGCGCCGTGTATAGTCGTCGACTTCGGCACGGCGACGACATTCAACGCGATCAATTCGAACCGCGAGTATCTCGGCGGCATCATCGCTCCCGGTATCATGACCGCCGCCGAAGCTCTTTTTTCTCACGCGGCAAAACTGCCGCGCGTCGATTTCGTGCGACCGCTGAATGTAATCGGCAGATCGACCGTGACGGCAATGCAGTCGGGATTGTTTTACGGCTCCGCCAGTCTCGTCGACGGATTGATCGAGCGGATGCTCCTGGAGCTTGAAGATTCGCCGAAAGTGATTGCGACCGGAGGCATGGGAGAGTTGATGGGTCATGCCTCGGATAGAATCGATGTCGTCGACGAGAACCTGACGCTTGACGGTCTGCGCATTATCTACGAAATGAACAAGGCTTGAACTACTTCAACTATTTCACCGAAATTGAAGACGCATTCGTCAGGCGACGTGGTAAGCATCTCTTTCTCAGTCCACTCGATTGGGCGTTGATGGAAACGTGGAGACAGCAGGGAAT
>DATJKO010000702.1:0-5126 GCA_035491355.1 Pyrinomonadaceae bacterium | reverse complement strand
GGATGAAAGTTGTTCGTACGAAACGTCGAACACTTGTCCAAGCGCGCGCGCTTTGTCAGCGTCGCGTGCGAAGAGCGTCACGGTCGCGTCATGCTTCAACAGCGCCCACACCGCTGCGCGCGCTGCACCTCCGGCGCCGATCACTGCCACCCGTAAACCGTTCAACGAATCGAGTGTGTCGACCAGCGGTGCGATGAAGCCCGCGGCGTCAGTGTTGAAGCCATGCAGCTTGCCGTCTTCAATTACGATCGTGTTGACGGCGCCGATCTCCTTCGCTTCGGGCTCGATCCAGTCGAGAAACTCCAGCACCGCTGACTTATGCGGCGCGGTAACGCTCAACCCGCGCAAGTTCCAATCGAGTTCGCGCGTGCGCGGGTCGACCATCCGCTGAAAGAACGTCTGCACATCGCGTACTTCCAGCGGCAGGTAGACGCCATTTAGATCCGCGTTGCGGAAGGCAGCGTTATGCATGTGCGGCGAGACGGATTGCATGACGGGAAGACCCACGAGGCCGCAGATCATCGTTTCGCGATCGATCTCGTCGACGTGGTAAACCGAACGGAGTTTCTGCGCCGTGATCTGTCCCGGTGCGGTCGCGTTCTCTTCTTCCAACGCCGCATAAGTCAGGAACGCACCACGAGAGGGACCGAGTATCCGCGTCGCCAGTCCAGCGTTACCCATCGCGATCGCAATCGCGTAACGCTTTTCTGCTTGCGCACGATCGAGCAGTTGAAACACGGGCAGACAGTCAGTGATGTCATGCGCCTGCACTGCGAGCTTTAAAATGGCGGCCGGTGTCGCTGCGAGTCGTTCGTAGATCTCAGTCAGGTCTGAAGGAACTCCCGAGAAGTCGTGGTGCGAGACGATGACGTGCGACCAATCAGGTTCTTTCGCAACGGATGTCAGGTCCGATTCGAGGTCCCACCATTGCGTCTGCGGCGCGGTCCCCCAGAACAACTGCCGCGCCTGCTGGTCCAGGTCACGATTTCCGCCCTGCTCACGCGGACGAAATGTCAGAATCACCGGACGCGACACCAGGCTTAAGACGCGCTGGAGATCTTCCAGGCGAGTCAGGCAATCAATGCGCAGCTCGACAACATCAGCCGACTCGCATGCGCGAACGGCTGCAGTCTCGAGCGCTTCGATGGTCTTTTCACAAACGGGGACACAGACGCGAGTCATCTGTGTTCGGAAGGCTTCGAGGCGAGGTGACGCGTCGTTCCCTCGGTGACGCTCGCCGGCGGCGACATGAGGTGGTCCGTCGATCGCACCACAGGCGGCGGCAGCATCGGAGTTCCTTGATTCTGTCGCTCTTTGATGCGAATGAATTGCGCGATGCCGGTGCCCATCAGCGAGAACGCCGGAATCAGCATCCAGAACCACCAGCCTGCGCCGATCGAGCGCGACAGCGCAATCGCGATGATCAAGAACGCAAAGCCCATGAAGATGTTCTTGAATGAATTATCGAGCGTCAGTTCACGGCGGCGGCCGCGGCGTCCTGGAACGGCACACGCGACATCTGCTTTTAGGTTGGTCTCTTCAGTCGCGCGCGCGATTTCCCCGGTCATTGCTTGCGACACGAGACTGATGTTGGCGCCGCAACCGCGGCAAAAACTGCCACCGTCGGGATTCTGTGTTGCGCATTTAGGACAGAACATTTTTCTCTTCGCCTCAAGTATGATTACGCTTGCCTGCGCCTGATGTTTCGCTGGCGCCGTGCTTCGTAGAGCAAAACGCCTGCGGCCACTGAAACGTTCAATGAATCCAACTGGCCACAGAGCGGGATGCGCACCAACGTGTCGCAATGTTCGCGAACCAGGCGGTGCAGACCGTGTCCCTCGCTGCCAAGAAAGATCGTCGCCGGGAGCGTCCAATCCCAATCCGTGTAGCTTTGTTTGGCGTCTCCGGCTGCACCAACGACCCAAATGTTACGTGCTTTCAACTGCTCTATCAATCGAACGAGATTCGTCACGCGTGCCACCGGAACGTATTCCAAAGCTCCAGCCGCAACCTTCGCAACTGCGCCCGTCAAACCCACCGCACGTCGTTCAGCGATGAACACGCCGTGGACTCCGGCACACTCAGCGGTCCGAAGGATCGAACCCATGTTACGCGGGTCTTCGATCGCATCCAAGCCAAGCGCTAACGGCGGATCATTCGTGCCGATCTTCGCTTCCAGTGTGTCGAGTAAGTCGTCGGCGTCGGCATAACGCGCGGCAGCGACGCGCGCGAGAACGCCCTGGTGTCGCACCTCGCCGAGCGATCGATCGAGATCCAGTCGCGGCACGCGATGAACCGGGACGCCTTTCTGCCGTGCGAGATCGATCAGCGACTTCAAGCGATCGGGTCGCGCGCTTTCGAGAATCGTCACCGATTCGATCTGTCGCGTGCCGGCGCGCAAGGCTTCGACAACCGCGTTCACACCATAGATCAGGTTCGATGAATCAGGCATCGGCGTTATTGACTGAAGGTTGCAGATGAAAGTATCGCCGCAATCTGGAGTAGCGGGTGAACTGCGTTTCGTTGCTGACGGTTGTCGCGACTCCGACGCTCAACCTCCCGGGCGCATCGCGTCGCCAGCCACTAGATTGCGTTTCCTGTTGCGAGCCCCAAACGAGATCGAGTGTGCGTCGCAGGTTCTTGTACGAATCGTCAACTGTCGCGTGAGGCGCCTTCGCGACGATCAGTCGTTGCAAGCGCGAAATGTTTTCGTTGGCGATGAGCGACTTGTCGGCGCCGAGACACGAAAAGTCGAAACCGTTCGCACTGACGCGCCACGTTGGCGGATCGGTCGACGTGTAGAAGTCGATTACCGCTTCGTCTGTCGAAAACTCGCTCGAGTGAACGATGTCGTTCTCCGCACGTCGCGTTTTTCGTTCCTGGATCTCGATTCGTTTGACGAACAGCCGGCCCGTTACCACCAGGACCACGTCCGTCCAGCGAACCTCGGCCTGATCACGTGTTCCAGCCTGCTGAACTGTGACGACATCGCCGTCGATACTCATCGACTTGATGCGCTTCACTGACGTCTCACCCAACTCATCGTCGCTCAACATTGTCGTCTGCAAACCTATATCCCGCAGTCGATTCAAAACCAGCTCGGATTCTTCACGACTCGCAGTACACGCCACGGGCAGTGGAACCTTCTCCGCAATGATGCGCCGCAAGTCATCGGCGCTTAGTCTCAAAAGCTCCGCCGCTTCTGCGACAGCATCAGGCTCCGGGGTCGTAGGCAGCAGGATGTTGCTGTACGCTGGCTGATGTTTCTCCGGCGGTTTCAGTATCGGCTTGCGCAGTCGCAACGACGACTCGGTCTGCGGCAACGGAGCGCAGCAGTAGAAGCACGCAACGCGCGTCGGAGGATTGGCCCGCAAGCATTCATCGCAACGAATCATCTGATCCGGCGCAAACCCCTGTGGCTCAGAAGGTTCGAGTGGTCCAGTAAACGGCAGACGAATGTTTTCGTTATCTTTAGGCAACAGCTCCTCCAAGTATTTGAATTATACGACCGACAGGGACATTCTGAGCACATAATGCGTTTGCATTAGCCAAGGAAGGAACGATGCTCTTAGCAAGAACAAGTAAGGAAGGGGGCCATGCCCCCGCTAACGTAGCAGGGTGGGTGCGTTGCGCTTGCCCTCTTCCTTACTTGTTGGTCAGTCTGGTGATCGCATTTGCGTTGGTGAGTGGTGGGTGTGCCGCTTTTCGGCCGACCGATGCCAACGGTCCACGAGCTGACGTGCGTCTCTATCCTGTCGGCCTCGTCGATCCGGCTGCTCGTCTCGAAGAAGCGTCACTCGCGTGGTACCAACTCTCGCAACAGTACGGCTTACAAGGTCGCACGGAAGCGAACCTGGATCCCTACACAGCGACGCTGCAGAGTGTCCCTTCCGAATTTGCCGCATCGATTCAGCTCCCGAAAGTCGGGGACAAACCCGAGCAGACTGAAGAACAGACACGCGAATCGCTGCGCCGCTTTATCTCCGACTGGCAACGCTTGATTGGAGCGAGGCCGCAGGAGTTGTCACTGGTCGAGCGCACCGATGAATCTGCGGCAACGAAGGTGGCGCGTTACGAACAACGCCCGTTTCGCTATCCGCTGCGCGGCGGTTACGGCAACTTAACGATTCGCTTTCGCAACGATGGGCGACTCTTATCGCTCTCGAGTAATTGCCTGCCAAATGCGGAACGTCTGCAAACCGCGCTCAACGCTATCAATCCGGAAGTGACTGGCGAAGACGCAGTCGCGAAAGTCAAAGCGCAACCGATATCCGTAGCTAGTGCAAACGGACAGCAAACGATCACGCTGCCCGACAATGCTGTTTTAGATCCGAGGCAGTTAGTTGTTTATGCCCTTCCATCCCCAGGCCAGAACAGTGGCTTGGAACTACATCTGGCCTGGGAGATCAATGTCACCAATGGCCCCATTAAGACGATCTATTTCGACGCTGTTTCGAGTCAGGTAATTGCGGCCACATGAGTACCAATCATTGGACCGTTCACTTGACCAACGAACAGCAAACCAGCATTCTAAGGTCAAACATAGGGTGTTTTTCGGAGTCAGTTTATGAACAGTTATGATCCCACTAACAACGTTTCCTGGCAGCTCGGCCATCGCGGCAGAGTAGCCGTTTTTATCGACGGAAATAACCTTTTCCACGCCGCGCGGTTTCATAACATCGACATCGACTACAACAAGTTGCTGCGAGTCTTGTTGGGCGACGGACGACTTCTGAGAGCTTTCTTCTATACCGGCGTCGATATCGGCGCCGAACGTCAGCAGGGATTTCTGTTGTGGATGCGGCGCAATGGATTCCGCGTGATCCAAAAGGAGCTAAAGACGTTTTACGACGGTACGAGAAAAGCGAACCTCGACGTCGAAATCGCTGTCGATATGCTTTCGCTCGCCGGCCGTTACGACACGGCAGTGCTCGTCTCGGGTGACGAAGATTTTGTGTACGCCGTCAATGCCGTCGCTTACAAAGGTTGCCGCGTCGAAATTGCGGGATTCCGCTCGAACACAGCGCCCAAACTGATCGACGTGGCCGATTACTTCATTGACCTCGGCGAAATCGCTGACAAGGTACGCAAGGAGATCTCGCACGGAACGCGGTATGATGAGCGCG
>DATJKO010000701.1:0-13142 GCA_035491355.1 Pyrinomonadaceae bacterium | reverse complement strand
GAAGTCGGCTTTATTTAAACGTGTGAGTCGATGCCATAGGCGTGTTCGCCACATGAGAAAAACTATGAATTGGAAACCAAACATGAAAACAGCTTTTTTCCTGTCGGTGGTGCTGACGATGCTACTTTCGGGTGTCGTAATAGGGCAGCAAAAACCGACGACGGGCTATGCGCCGGTGGGCGGCCTCAAAATGTATTACGAGATCCATGGGAGCGGCGAGCCCGTGGTGCTGCTCCACGGTGCGTTCATGGCAATTACAGACGACTGGCGTGTGTGGATCAGTGAACTTTCCAAAACGCGGAAAGTTATCGCCGTCGAAATGCAGGGGCACGGGCGTACAGCCGACATCAAACGCGATCTATCTTACGAAAACCTCGCCGACGATGTGGCAGGGCTGCTCGATTATCTCAAGATCGAACGCGCGGACATTATCGGCTACAGCCTGGGCGGCGGCGTCGCGATGCTGTGTGCGATCCGCCATCCGGAAAAAGTGCGAAAGGTTGTCAGCATTTCAGCGTCCTACGCCCGGGACGGATGGGTCAAGGAAGCGAACGACTTTTGGCCGACATTCACGTGGGAAGTGTTCAAAGGCACTCCTATGGAAGCCGAATATAAGAAACTGAGCCCGACGCCTGACAAATTCCCGGATTTTGTCAATCACATCAAGGCGACGGCTTTGAGACCATACGACTTTGGCGCCGACAAACTCAAAGCCACCAAAGCGCCCATGTTCTTCATCCACGGCGATGCCGACGGTATAAGGCTCGATCACATCGCGGAAATGTACCGCCTGAAGGGCGGTGAGATCCATGGCGACATGCAGCCGCGCTCGGCGTCGAGATTGGCAATTTTGCCCGACACAACCCACGTTACCTTGATGAACCGCATGTCAACGATCGTCCCGATGATAAACGACTTTCTCGATGCGAAGCCCGCAAAGTAAGCCTTCCCAGCCGGCCTCTTGTCGAATGCGCTGAACGATCTGATTGTTCAGCGCATTCTTCTTTTCCTCCTGCCCCAAAAACCGGATCGTGTGCCCGAGATTTCCTGTGTTGACGTCTGATATGCGGCTCAATAATATATCGCTATGCCACATATAGGTTCGCGAATGCTCGATAGGGAGTTGAAGAAGGGGAGTGCGGAGTTGCTCATACTCTCGCTCGTCGAAGATCAGCCTCGGCATGGGTATGACATTGGGACGCTGATCGAAAAACGCTCCGGTGGGACGTTGCGGTTCAATGTTGCCTCGCTTTATCCACTGCTCTACCGGCTCGAAAAACGTGGGTGGATTCAGGGGCGGTGGGTTGAGAAGGCCGGGCAGCGTCGACGTCGCTACTACCGCTTGACTGCCGCAGGGAAGAAGGTGCTGGCTGCGCAGCGCAACAGTTGGCGCGAGTTTGTAGAAGCGATCCGCCGCATTACAGGAATCGAACCCGCGTGAGTCCCACAGGAATCGAACATGCCTGATTGGAAACAAGAGATCACGGCGCGTCTCGCCTCGTTGCGTTTACAACCCGCGCACGAGGCGGAGATCGTCGAGGAGTTGGCCCAACACCTCGACGACGTCTATGAACGATCTCTCGCGAGCGGCGCCTCAGACGCCGAATCGAGACGCGTGGCGCTTCGCGAACTCGCCGACGCCAATCTTTTGCCAAACGAACTGAAGCGCGTGCACAAACCATTTCACGAAAGACCAGTGCCAGGTGGCCCCGGGAGGTCCAACTTGCTCACAGATTTCTTCCAGGACTTACGTTACGCCTTTCGCATGCAGCTGAAGAACCCCGCCTTCACTATCGTCGCCGTGATCGCCCTCGCACTCGGCATCGGCGCCAACACCGCGATCTTCAGCGTCGTCAACTCAGTGCTACTGCGACCGTTGCCCTACAAAGATCCCGAGCGTCTCGTGATGGTCTGGGAAGATGCAAGCAAGTTTGGTTACCCGCGCGACACACCCGCCGCCGCCAATTACGTCGACTGGCGTAATCAGAACACAGTCTTCGAGGGCATGGCCGCGATCGCCGACGAGAGCTTCAATCTGACGGGCACCGGCGATCCAGAGAGACTCGAAGGGCGCCTCGTTTCGGCGAACCTGTTCCCGCTTCTCGGCGTCGATCCACAGCTCGGACGCACCTTCACGGCTACCGAAGATCAACCTGGCTCGAACCATGTTGTGCTGTTGTGTCACGCCTTGTGGCAACGCAGATTCGGCGGTGACAACAGCATCGTCGGCAAGTCGATCAATCTAAACGGCGAGACTTACACCGTCATCGGCGTCATGCCGGCACGCTTTGAATTTCCCTCGATCGACGATCAGGTGTGGGCGCCGATTGCTTTCACAGCTGAAGACTCCGTTAATCGGAATCGTCATTACCTGCAAGTCCTGGCGCGGCTCAAACCCGGCACGACTCTCGAACAAGCGCAAACGGAGATGCGCACAATCGGCGCTCGTTTGCAGCAACAGTACCCGGACTCGAATACGGATCTCGGCGTCGCGGTAACCTCACTGCACGAACATCTCGTAGGCGACATCAAACCAGCGCTGCTGATTCTTCTCGGCGCAGTCGGGTTGGTCCTGCTGATCGCGTGCGCGAACGTGGCGAACCTGCTACTTGCGCGAGCGGCAGTGAGACAGAAAGAGATCGCGGTACGGGTAGCACTCGGCGCGAGGCGCCAGCGTTTAATCCGGCAGTTCTTAACGGAAAGCATCTTGTTATCGACAGTCGGCGGCGTGGTCGGTTTGGCGGTCGCGTTCGGCGGCCTGATGCTGTTGCGAACATTCATTCCGGAAAACATCTCGCAGGCCGGTCAGATTTCGATCGATCTGAAAGTGCTTGGCTTCACGTTCCTGGTATCGGTGGTTACCGGTCTTATCTTCGGACTCGCGCCCGCGCTCCAGGCTGCCCGTTTCAATCAAACGGAAACGTTAAAGGAAGGCGGACGTGACTCGGCAACCGGCAGCAGCGGCAAACGCATTCGCGGCCTGCTGGTGATGTCGGAAGTTGCAGTGTCGCTGGTCCTATTGATCGGCGCGGGCTTGCTGATCAATAGTTTTCTGCGTTTGCGAAGTGTCGATCCGGGATTTCGCGCCGATAACCTGTTGACCATGAAGATCGTGTTGCCGCAACCAAAGTATGAAGAGTTCGAGCGACGTTCGGCGTTTTATACCGAGCTGGTCCAACGTGTTCAGAGTCTGGCCGGTGTCAAATCAGCAGCAGTAACGACGAACCTTCCGCTCTATCGCCAGGGTAACTCGATCGGCGTGAGTATCGAAGGCCAGCCTCCACCACCACCGGGACTGGAAAACATCGTCGTCACGCGCATTATCAGCCCTGGATATTTCGAGACGATGAGCATTCCGCTGTTGAGTGGACGTCAGTTTACCGATCAAGACGTGCGCACCGGTCAACGAGTCGTAGTGATCAGCGACGGGATGGCGCGTCGTTATTGGCCCGGCGAAGACCCTGTCGGAAAGCGCATCGGCACCGGCAGGATTCGGCGACCTGAAGACTGGTTTCAGGTGATCGGCGTCGTGAAGGACGTACGCCAGGTTGAACTGACTGCCGACCCACGGCCGCAGATGTATTTGACCTACCGGCAGGCGGGTTTCTTCCCGGCGGAGGATCTGGTCGTGAAGACGGAAGTCGATCCGGCGACTTTGGCGGCGACAGTGCGCCAGACAGTGTGGGAGATCGACAAGGACCAACCGGTGTCGAACATTCGGACCATGGAGGAGATCCTTCTGCAATCGATCGCCAGACAACGGTTCAGTATGTTGTTGCTCGCGATCTTCGCCGGTGTGGCTTTAATACTCGCCGCAGTCGGAATCTATGGCGTGATGAGTTATTCAGTAGCCCAACGCACGCACGAGATCGGCATTCGCATGGCGCTAGGCGCGCAGACCGGAACCGTGTTGAAGCTCGCTGTCGGTTATGGTCTCAAGCTCGTCGTCGCGGGTGTTGTGATTGGTCTGATCGCGGCGTTTGCTCTGACGCGCGTTATGTCGACACTGCTGTTTGGAGTGACCGCAACCGATCCGGCGACGTTCACACTGATCTCGTTGTTACTGATTGCGGTTGCGACGATCGCGAGCTACATACCCGCGCGCAGAGCGACAAAGGTCAATCCGATAATCGCTTTACGATACGAGTAGACGGGTCAGCGACCGGACAGCAGGTGGTAATAACCGGTAATTCCGTTCAGTACGTACTGCACGGCGAGGGCGGCGAGGACGATGCCCATGACGCGAGTAGCGATGTGTACTCCACCTTCGCCCAGTAGCCTCATCAGACGCGAGCCCAGGTACAGCGAGATAAATGAAACAATGAAGACGATCGCGATGGCGACGCCGATCGCGCCAATCTTTCTCGGGTCGTTACCGGCTTGCGATGTGAGCAGCAGGATCGTGGCGATCGTGCCCGGGCCGGAAAGTAACGGCATTGCCAGGGGGAACACGGAGATGTCTCCACCAACCGAGCCGTGCTCTTTCGATTGGGGCGATTGCAGCCCGCCGCGTTCTCCAAACAACATCGGCATGGCTGCGACGAAGAGTAGTATGCCGCCGCTGATCGAAAACGCGTGGACCGTCACGCCGAGATAAGAAAGCACCGCGCGTCCGGCGAGTAGAAAGAACAACGCGACACCGAAAGCGATTAGCACGGCACGCGTGAGCACCGCGCGGCGGCGCTCCGGCTCACCTTCTGTAAGCGCGACGAACATGGGCACCACACCCGGCGGATCAACCACCACGAGCAGTGTCACAAAAGCCGCCAAGCCAAATCTAAGGATGTCCTGGTCCATAATACGGAGCGAAGCCCGAACGATGGGCATAGCCCGTCTTTCTTTACTCAATTGTACGGCGAGGCGAAGCCACGCCTCACATCACCGGCGGCAAAGCCGTAAAGGCAAGCACCCTTCAAATTCGATCCAACTTCAACAACGTCTGCAGCAGGACATTCGCACCATTGAGAATGTCATCAGGCTGCGAGAACTCGCGCGGGGAGTGACTGATACCGCCGACGCTCGGAACGAAGATCATGCCTACTGGGCCAAGCCGTGCCATGTCCTGCGCATCGTGCCCGGCGCCCGAAGGCATCAGTTTCGTCGATAGACCAAGCTCGCGTGCGGCGTCGCTGATTAGCGATCGAATGCGAGTGTCGGTGGGCGCGGGAATGTTGACGTTGATCTCCTTGAAGTCGAACGTCGTCTTGCTCGCCGCAGCGATATGTTGCGCCTCCGCACGGATCTTCTCGTAAAGCATGTTGATCTTCGCGGCATCGAGGTCGCGGAGTTCCAAACTGAGCACGACCTTGCCGGGAATGACGTTCGGCGCGCCCGGCAGTGCGCTAATCCTGCCGACCGTTCCTACTTGTCGCCCTGGCACACTCGTCACGACGCGGTTCACTGCTTCGATAAACTTCGCCGCCGCCAACAGCGCATCCTGACGATTGTTCATCGCGGTCGTGCCGGCGTGATTCGCAAACCCTTCGATAGTCACATCCCACCAGTTGATCCCGACGATTCCTTCCACCACTCCGATCTTGATCTTCTCAGCGTCGAGATAACCGCCCTGTTCGATGTGCAACTCCAGATACGCCGCGATATCACCCTTGTTGCGACGAACGCTCCCAAGCTTTGCCGGATCTCCACCGATGAACTTGATGCCGTCGCGAATCGTTTTGCCGCTGCGGCTGACGAGATCGAGCTCTCGCTCCGTAAGTTCGCCGTCCATTGCGCGACTACCGATCAGCCCGCCTTCCTCGTTCTGAAAGATCACGACTTCGAGTGGATGATGCAGCGAAACATTCTTCTCCGCGAGTGTGTGAGCGACTTCGATCGCTCCTATCGAGCCAACCACGCCATCATAGTTTCCGCCTTCCGGCACACTGTCGATATGCGATCCGATCAGCAGCGGTGCGAGACCCGTGCCGCTTCCGGCGCGACGCCCGACGAGGTTACCTGCAGCATCGATCGTGACATCGAGTTTCGCGTCGCGAAGGAGACCCAGAACATACTCGCGGCCCTGTTTATCGGCATCGCTGTAAGCGACCCGACTGACACCGCCCTGCGGGTTCTTGCCAAACTCCGCCAGCTCGTGAATGTGTCGCATGATTCGATCGCCGTTCACACGCAACTGTGTTTGCGCGGTCGTGCGACGAAACGATAACGAACACAAACTCAGAAGCAACGCGTAGTTGAATTCGCGGCGAGTTGTTTTCATGGCGTGGTAGAAGCAGCCGGAACTGAAGTTCAAATCAGGAGCGCAGTGAGCGTAGCGTAACGCTTTGCGAAGACGCAACTAAGTTGTAGAATCCGCGCTCGATATACCCTCCCGCGAACGAGATTCGAGGACTCCATTGAAAAACTTCAAACTACTTCCAGTTCTGACGCTGATGCTCTCAGTGTTCACGATCGCTCTGTCGCAGACTGCGCCGCGCATCGTTCCCGAACCACCAATCGGAAAAGGCGTGGTAGTGCTGAAAGCCGCGAGATTGATCGACGGCACAGGTGCGCCGGCGATTATTAACGCTGTCGTGGTCATTGAGGACAACAAGATCACCGCGGCCGGCAGTGCACGGACCATCAACATCCCGGCGAACGCGAAGATGATCGATCTCGGCGACGCCACGCTATTGCCGGGCTTCATTGACGCGCATACGCACTTGATCGGACGAACGCTGGGCGACCCGGCCGGAGACAACGCACCGGTCAGAGATTACGAATCTTTCGCGGCGATTCTCGGTGTTCAGAACGCGCGCGCCACGCTGATGGCGGGATTCACTACTGTTAGGAACGTCGGAGCGGGCGGTCGCTTCGACGATATGGCGTTGCGCAAAGCGATCGACGAAGGTTGGACGCAGGGTCCGCGAATGGTTACCGCAGGTCACGCGCTCGGGATGCGCGGTGGGCATTGTGACGAAAACGGTTTTCGCCCAGGCTTATTCGATCCGGGAATCGAGGAGGGCGTCGCCGATGGTCCAGACCAGATTCGCGCCGCAGTTCGTTACCAGATCAAGTATGGCGCCGATGTGATCAAGACGTGCGCGACGGGTGGAGTGTTGTCGGAAGGCGATGCGGTTGGTGCGACGCAATATACGTTTGAAGAGTTGAAAGCGATGGTTGACGAGGCGCACAAACTCGAACGAAAAGTCGCCGCGCATGCGCACGGTGCCGAAGGAATTAAGATCGCCGTGCGCGCCGGTGTTTCCTCAATCGAGCATGGTTCGTTTCTCGACGAAGAGGGCGCGCGCTTGATGAAGGAGAAAGGGACGTACCTGGTGCCGACGTTATCGGCCGCGGAAGGCGTCGAACGCGCGGCCAAGACAGGCGTGTTGAAGGGTTTGCGGGCGGAGAAGGCATTAGCAGCGGCGGCGGCGGTGCGCCACGCAATCAAACTGGCAGTGGCGAACAATGTGCAGATCGCGTTTGGCACGGATGCCGGTGTGATACCGCACGGATCGAACGCGCACGAGTTTCAATTGCTGGTTGAGTGGGGCGGGTTGAGTAACATGGACGCGCTTGTCGCCGGTACGTCGAGCGCGGCAAAGCTGTTGGGCTGGGACAAGAATATCGGTTCGTTAACGGCGGGCAAGTGGGCCGACATCATCGCTGTGTCAGACGATCCGCTGAAGGATATTCACGCGACGGAAAAGGTCGTGTTCGTAATGAAGAACGGTGTGATTTTTAAACAGTCATCTCAGTGAGTTGTTGAAAAAGTCTCCCACAAAGCCGGAAGGCGCAAAGCCGGAAGCCGGAAAGGCGCAAAGGAGATCTGAATGGTTCGTTGCTGCGCTTAACACCGTTGCGGCATCTTTAAGTCTTCCTGTGCGCCTTTGCGGGAGACTTTACTTAACCTCGTCCCAGATCAGCGTGTGCCTGGTCTCACGCAGCAACAACGATCCAACGACGAACGTCACGCTCGCGATCACGATCGGATAGTAAAGCCCGGCGTAGATGTTGCCGGTTTCAGCTACTACCCACAATCCAATCAGCGGTAACAATCCGCCAAACACACCGTTGCCGATGTGATACGGCAATGACAACGCCGTGTAGCGGATCTTTGCCGGGAACGCCTCCACCAGGTACGCCGCGATTGGGCCATAGACCATGGTCACAAAGAACACCTGAATAAACACGAGCAGGATTAGTTTCCGCGCTGCTGGCTCACTGATAAGAGATCCAAAGTCGGTATAAGGCAGGACTTCCTTTGCCGCTTCCAGCTTGCCATTGACCAAAGTTTGCGGCGTGAGGCTGATCGCCCCGGTTACGTCGTTCTTTTGTGAGGAAGCGGTAACAACCTCGGAACCGGCGACGCGTTGCATTGCGTGGTAGAGCGGCATGTACGAGACCGCGGCGAGCAAACATCCCGCCATCATGATCCATTTGCGTCCGATCCGGTCTGAAAGAGCGCCCATCGCTACAAACCACGGCATCGCAAAGAGCAGGGCAACCGCAATGATGTATTGCGCCGATTGTGCGTTCACCTTCAGCACGGTTTGGAGGTAAAAAAGCGCATAGAACTGGCCCGTGTACCACACCACACCCTGACCGGCAGTCGCGCCGAATAGTGAAATCAGCACGCGCTTCAGGTTCTCCCATTTGGTAAATGCTTCGACCAATGGTTTGCTGGAGGTCATTCCCGCCGACTTTATCTGTTGAAAGATTGGCGACTCTTTCATACGTAACCGGATGTAGAGTGAAACGCCGACCAGGAAGATCGAGATGATGAAGGGCACGCGCCAGCCCCACGAGCTAAATGCCTGAGGCGACATCGCATTCTGGACCAACAAACTTACAATCAGCGATACGAAGAGTCCGAGCGATGCCGTGATTTGAATGAAGCTGGTGTAAAAGCCGCGGCGTTCGTCGGGCACATGTTCCGCGACATAAACCGCCGCACCGCCGTATTCACCTCCGAGCGCCAATCCCTGAAGCACGCGAATCAAGAGCAGAAGGATCGGAGCAGCGATGCCGATCGTGGCGTAAGTCGGCAGGAACCCAATCGCCGCGGTAGCGCCTCCCATGATCAGCAGCGTGACGAGGAACGCGTACTTCCGTCCGACGAGGTCGCCGATGCGTCCGAAAAACAGCGCGCCGAACGGACGGACCACAAACCCGACGGCAAACGTCGAGAGATAAGCGATCAGCGCAAGTG
Source organism: Pyrinomonadaceae bacterium (assembly GCA_035491355.1). Taxonomy (GTDB): domain Bacteria; phylum Acidobacteriota; class Blastocatellia; order Pyrinomonadales; family Pyrinomonadaceae; genus PSRF01. The sequence goes on along the minus strand of DATJKO010000701.1, from coordinate 3,991 downwards.
TGTTGTTACCTCTGGGATAGAAAAGCGGCGAGATGGTGACGGCGAGACTGCCGAAGATGTAGAAGTCGTACCACTCGATCATGGTGCCGACTGCTGATGCTGCGATTACTTGCCAGATGCGATAACTACGAACTTGATGTGTAGTGGACGGGGCGAGAGTTTGTTGGGCCATTGCTTTGCACAAAAAGTCCCGAAGCTTAATTTTGCTTTCTCTGCGTGTTCTGCGTATCTCGGCGGTCTCTGCGTTAAGAAGGGCTATTAACCGCAGAGTACGCGGAGGGACGCAGAGCCCCGCAGAGAAGACAATGCTTTCAACAATACTTCTTGTGCAAAGCCTTCGGCCTTTTTAAAGATCTCAGATCTAAGATCTGAGATCTAAGATTCCTACCGGTCCTGGTTCTGCATACTGCGCATGTCTTTCATGCCGCGCATCGGCATCTGCAGCTTGCCGTCGGCGCCGCTCGTCAACGCGAGGAAGCCGGAGTCGTAACGAATCGAATCAAACACTGCATCGACTCGCGCCTCCATCATCTCCTTCGCGCGCACTGTCTGATAACGCTCGTACTGGTAGAAGTGCCGGCGCAATAACTCGAGCGCTTTCTTCTTCTGACCGGCTTGCGCATAGATTGCCGCGAGGTTGTACGAAGCAGGCAGTAGGTCGTGGTTGGCTCGGGCGATCTTCAACGCCTCGTCGGTATTTCCCGAAGCAGCGATAAACACTGCTGCAAACACGAGGTTGTACGGATCCTTCGGATCGAGCGCCAGCGCTTTTTGCGTGTAAGCATTGCCCTGGGCCAGGTCACCTTCAGAATGCCAGTAGACCGCGAGATTGCGATAAGTCAGCGGGAGCGGAAATTCCTTCGCCGACTGTTCCATCAGCGACAAGCCTTTCTTGAACTCGCCGTCGTGAATCGTCATCTTGCCGAGTCCGTGCAGCGCGACCGCACGCGCGACTGGGTCCGCAGGCATGTTCAGGATCTGATTGAAGACTTCGCGCGCCTTGTCCCATTCGCCGGTGTGATGGCGATAGAGCTCGCCGATATAACGCAGTGGCGTCGGATCCGCGGGGTCCATCTGGTGCGCCTGCTGGTAAAACTTCAGCGCTGTGATGTAATTTTCCGCGATCTCCGCGCGTAGTCCGCGACGCATCGTGGCTTCGATTCGTGCACCCACGACCCGATCGAAAATCGGCGAGTCGGGAATACTGCCAACCTCATCGACGCCGAGTTTCTTCAATTGACCGGCTGCGTCTTTGGCTTTCTTTGGGAACAGACAGCGCTCGGCGGCCACAGGTTTCAGTTCAGCGATAGCGCCTTGCGTGTCGCCGGCTTTCGCTTTTTCCTTACCACTCTTCAGTGCCGTATCGAGAGCCGTCTCCCGTTGTTTCATCTCGCCTTCGACAGCCTTTTCAACCTCGACCACTTTCAGTTTGCCGCCCGCGCTGTCGACCTTCTTGATCATGGTTCCATCGGGCGTGGCCAGGACGGCAACCGGCAGCGCGGAGCCGGCAACGACGTTTTTGAGCTCCGTTTGACCAGCATCTCCTACAGTCATCGTCACACACTGCGCGGAATACAGCGTCAGGATGCGCGAAGTTTTCAGTGGAGAATTCTTGAGTTCATCGTTGCTGGCGGGGAACCAGTAAAGGATCAGCCCCTTTTGCGGAGTGGTGGTGGCTTCCCACATCTTCCACGGCACCTTGTAGACCGTTGGCGCCGGGCCCATGCCGTTATTACCGCCGCCAACGCCGCCTGTACCGCCGCCGCCGCCGCCGCCGCAGGTAGCCCATGCTGGTGACAGAGCGAACATTGTGATCAGGATCGTGGCAAGGAGTCGTGAAAGTTGTGTCTTCATAAAGCGCTAACCTTTCGTTGTTTGCCGTTCAGTCGGAGAGAGCGAGGTGTAATCTTATAGCACACCGCCGATATTGATTGCACTTAACGGCTATGGATTTGCAGGCGAGTTTAGGTTATTGTGGGACTCCCCTCTTTTACAGAACTATTACTAGCTCAATAATTGAATCGAGTCTAAGATTATGAACACGATGAAAGTGTTGCTGGTCAATCCTGCATTTCCCGACACATATTGGAGTTTTCGACACGCCTTGCCGTTCGAGGGCAAACGCTCCGTGTTTCCGCCCCTCGGGCTGTTGACTGTCTCCGGTTTAATACCTAAATCCTACGAACGGCGCCTGGTCGATCTCGAAATCGAGTCACTAAAAACTTCGCAAATCGACTGGGCCGACATGGTATTCATCACCGGCATGCTGGCGCAAAAGAAGTCGCTGCACGAGGTGGTCGAACGATGCCGCAAGCGCGGAAAACGCATCGTGCTTGGCGGTCCGTACGTGACCAGCACGATCGAAGATCTCCCTTACGCCGACCACATTTTCCAGGGCGAAGCGGAAACAACACTGCCGCAGTTTTTCGAAGACCTCGAACGCGGCACCGCAAAACGGACGTACAAGGCGCCTGAGCGTCCTCCGATGTCGCTCGCGCCGATAGCCGATTTCAAACTCGCCAACATGAAGAAGTACAGCAATATGTCCGTGCAGTACTCGCGCGGTTGTCCTTTCTCATGTGAGTTTTGCGACATCATCGAGATCTACGGGCGCGTGCCGCGCACCAAGAGTAATCAGCAGGTCATAGCCGAGTTTGACGAACTGAAGCGGCTTGGCTGGCGTGGTCCATTGTTCATCGTCGACGACAATTTTATCGGCAACAAGAAGAACGTGCGGTTGCTGCTACCGGACTTGATCGAGTGGCAGAGGAAGAATGGTTACCCGTTTTCGTTGTTGACCGAGGCGAGTGTGAATCTCGCTGACGACGACGACTTGCTTGCGGCGATGAAGGACGCGGGGTTTCGGCGCGTCTTTCTCGGTATCGAAACGCCTGTCGAGGAGAGTCTGAAAGAGGCACAGAAGTCGCAGAACCGCGGCAATCTGCTCGACTCGGTGCGGAAGATACAGAGTCACGGAATGGAAGTGATGGCCGGGTTCATCGTCGGGTTCGACAACGATCCGGCAGACATCTTCGAACGCCAGATCGAATTCATTCGTGAGAGCGCGATTCCATTGGCGATGGTCGGCATGTTGAATGCTCTACCTGACACGCAGCTCTGGAAACGACTGGAGAGAGAAGGCCGTCTCCTGGGCGCCGACGCAACAGGCAACAACACGATCGCCACTTTGAATTTCATTCCGAAAATGGACGTCGAGACGCTCGTCGCGGGTTATCAACAGATCATGCGCACGATCTACAAACCGAGCGAGTACTATCGACGCGCGCTCGATTCGTTGAAGCGGGTGCCGCAGGACATGCCCGAGGCGCACCAGTATCATGGGATAAAAGCAGTCAAGGCTTTTCTGCACATCGCGTTTAAGCTTGGCGTGCTGGATGCCGAGCGGCGTGAGTTCTGGCGGTTCTTTCTGGAAGCAGCCCGCTCCCATCACGATCGAATGACTGAGCTGCTGCGCCACGCGGCGATGGCCTATCACTTTCGCAAGTTGAACGAATCCTACGGCGACACGTGAGTCCTCCCGCTCAGTCGTCGTTTGCTGCACTTCGTTACCGCGATTTCCGTCTACTTTGGTTGGGCCAGATTGTCTCTGTGACCGGCTCGCAGATGCAGTTTGTCGCCATCAACTGGCACGTCTATCTACTCACGCAATCTCCACTCGCATTAGGTTTGGTTGGACTCTTTCGCGGTTTGCCGATCATCGTCTGCTCGCTCGCGGGCGGCGTTGTCGCCGACGCGCTGGATCGCAAGAAGTTGATGATGGTTACGCAGACGGTGATGCTGATCAGCGCGGGCCTGTTGACGGCGTTCACGATGGCGGGAGTTCAGAGTGTTTGGCCCATCTATGTGTTGAGTGGGTTGGCGTCTGCGGCGAGCGCGTTTGACGTTCCGGCGCGGCAGTCGCTGATGCCGACGTTAGTTCCGCCGGAGGTGTTTCCAAACGCGGTGAGTCTGGGGTTGTTGGTTTTCAATG
>DATJKO010000700.1:0-10287 GCA_035491355.1 Pyrinomonadaceae bacterium | reverse complement strand
GCCGTGCTCCCGGTTTCATTTTGGCGAAGACTTCGCGATCGATCAGCCCGCGTGTCTCCGCGGTCAACGGCGTATGGACCGTCAGGAAATCCGCGCGGGCATAGACGTCGTCGAGCGGCGCCAATTCGATCTCCAGATCGCGCGCCTGTTCGGGCGCGATGAACGGATCGTAAGCGACGATCTGCATGCCGAGCGCGCGAGCTCGTGACGCCACGACGCGGCCGATACGACCGAGCCCGACGATGCCCAGCGTTTTGCCTTGCAGCTCGACGCCGATGAACTTCTTTCGTTCCCAACGTCCAGCTTTCAAACTGCTGTTTGCCTGCGGAATCGAGCGCGCAAGTGAGATCAGCAAGGCGATGGTATGTTCCGCTGTCGTGATCGTGTTGCCGTCGGGAGCGTTCATGACAACGACGCCGCGAATAGTCGCTGCCGGAACGTCGATGTTGTCGACGCCAACGCCGGCCCGACCGATCACGCGCAAGCCGGGCGCCTGCTCGATCAGCTCGGAGGTCACTTTCGTCTCGCTCCGCACGATGAGACCATCGCTGTCCTGCAATGCCTCCACCAGTTCGGCGCCACTGAGGCCGACGCGCTTTTCCACCTTGAAACCCGCATTGCGCAACGGCCCCAGACCGGTGTCGCTCACGTCATCCGCCACGAAAATCTTAATCGTCATAGTCGCTTATTCTATTTGCTTGTCAGTGAAAAGTGGGTATGGTACCACGGATGTGAAAATCAGGAGCGAGGCACCCGAACGATGGAGATTCTTGTTTACCGCCAAGGCGACATAAAGGTCGAAGAGGGATTCACGGTAGAGCAACTGCCTGAACTCCTGGAGGACCAGTCGCTCGTCATCTGGGTCGACATGGAAAAGCCGACCGCCGCGGACGAGCGCGTCCTGCTCGACGTCTTCAAGTTTCACCCGCTGACCGTAGAAGACTGCCGCGAGAACCGCCACTATCCGAAAATCGAAGAGTTTTCCGGGTATCTGTATTTCATCGTTCACGGCGTCCGCGCCGACACCAGCCCCGATCGCTTCAACACCATCGAACTCGACGGATTCCTCGGCACCAACTACGTCATTACTTACCATCACGACTCGTTCCGGAGCATCAATAACGTCAAACAACTCCTGCGTACGACGCCGATCGCCTGCCGGCGTGGTCCGGCGTTCCTGTGTCATCAGATCCTGGACCAAATCGTCGACTTCTACTCGCCGGTGCTCGACGATTTCGACGAGCGGATCGATCGTCTCGAAGAAACGATCTTTACTTTGAAACAGCCAAACAATGAGATCCTGTCGCAGATCATGGAGTTGAAGCGCAGCGTTTTGCGGATGCGACGGATCTCAGTTAAGCAGATGGACGTCATCCTGCGCATGAGTCGCGGTGAGTTTCCTGAGTTGATCCCGGAAGACATGCGACCGTTCTTCCGCGACGTACACGACCATCTCGTTCGCGTGGTCGATCTGGCGGAGAGCTATCGCGACTTGATTAGCGGATCGCTGGAAGCTTACTTGTCGGTGATTTCGAACCGGATGAATGAGATCATGAAGGTCTTGACGATCTTCTCGGCAATCATGCTGCCGCTGACATTCATCGCCGGAGTTTACGGTATGAACTTCGATAACATGCCGGAACTGCACTCACGCTACGGCTACTTTGCAACGATTATGGTAATGCTCGTCGTGGCCGGCGGGATGCTCTGGTTTTTTTGGTCACGTGGCTGGCTGGGTAGTCGCGGGCCAGAGGATACGCCGGATGAGTAATTGTTCAGTAGTCAGTGGTCAGTGGTCAGTAGTCAGTAGTCAGTAGTTGAGCTAGAGACTACGGACCACTGACCACTGACCACTGACCAGACCCTCACATCGGATCTGCGTCGTGCAGCTCATCCGGCTCATCGAGCGCTCCGTCCGGACTTGGACCAGCGCCATCATCATCGCCGTCGCCGGTGTCAACTTCCGACTCCTCGATGTCTTTCAACGTCTCTTTGCTCGTTGCTTCCTCTTCCCTCTTCTTGATCGTGTCCAACTCGTCTGCCCTCCTCAGGCGCCAAAAAACTTTATGATTATCGCGGTGCCGATCGCGCCGTAAACACCCGCGACGAGATCGTCCAGCATGATCCCGAAACCGCCGTGCAAAGCTTCAAATCGACGAGCAGGATAAGGCTTGAAGATGTCGAAAAGGCGAAAAAGATTAAACGAAACAATCACCCACACCAACCATGGGCCATCTGGCGCGAAAAACGCGAGTGGCATCAACGAGATCATCTGGCCGGCAACCTCGTCGATTACGACCTTACCCGGATCTTTTAGACCGAGCAGTTTCTCGGTGCGAGACGCGGCCCAGATGCCGAGGACTACGATGACCGCAATGAAGGCGAGCTGAAGCGGCCACGACAGGAGTACCAAAAAGATCAGCACCCCAACCATTGACCCGAACGTTCCCGGAATCAACGGCAGGTAACCGACGCCACATGTCGCGATGGCGAGCGCCACGTAATCCAGGGGCGATCGTGTTCTCTCGGGAGTGGGAACAGCCTCGGGCGGGACGACAACCGTTGGATTGAGTTCGTCGCTGGATTCTTTGACAGGCAAGGTCAACCGACGATCCTTCCGATCAGATCATGTTCGTGTGCTGCCGTAATCTCCACTTGCACAAACTGGCCAAGAACTGGTTGCAGATCCTCGGGAACATCATTGATCAGCACACAGCCATCGATGTCCGGCGCCTGCGTTTCCATTCTGCCCTGCCACAACAGTTCGCTCTCTTTTGATTCGCCTTCGAAAAGCACACGAACAACGTCGCCGACCCGCGCCTTATTCTTTCGCTTCGAAATACGCGCCTGCTCTTTCATCAACGCCGTGCGCCGTCGCGACGCTGTTCGGTGCGGAACCTTGTTCGGTAGCGTGAACGCCGGCGTGCCTTCCTCGTCTGAATAGGTGAAGACGCCGACGCGATCAAACTCGACGTTCTTCACGAACGCAAGCAACTCTTTGAAGTCGTCTTCTGTCTCGCCGGGAAAGCCACTAATGAACGTGGTCCGCACGGCAATGCCGGGAACACGCCGGCGTACTCGTTCGATCAATCGTTCGAGACTCGCACGATTGCCGCCGCGCTTCATCAGCTTGAGCACGTTCTGCGACGCATGTTGGAGCGGCATGTCCAAATACTTCACCGCCTTCGGTTCTTCGGCAAGCACGTCGAGAAAACCGTCGCTGATGTGCGTCGGATACGTGTACATCACGCGCACCCATTCGATCCCATCCGTGTGTGACAGTTCGCGAAGTAGTCGGGCGAGTGCGTCTTGTTTACCGAGGTCTTCGCCGTAACGCGACGAGTCCTGGGCCACCAGGACCAGCTCCTTCACACCTTCTTCCGCGAGTTGCTGCGCCTCGGCGACGATCGAACCGAAACGCCGGCTGCGAAAATGACCACGCATCTGCGGGATGAAGCAAAACGCGCACGGACGGTCACAGCCTTCAGCGATCTTCACGAACGCATAGTGCGAAGGGGTGGCGAGCACCCGCGGCGTGGACTCGTCGTAAAGATACGTCGCGGTTTGATTGCCGAGCGGGATCACGGGGAGCGTGCGAGTGTTCGTGTTCGGATCGCAAACAGCGAGGATGTCGTTGATCTGGCTCGTGCCGATAAACGCATCGACTTCCGGCATCTCCGCTTTCAACTCGTCGCGGTAACGCTCGACCAAACAACCGGCGACGACGAGTCGTTGCGCATGGCCTTCCGTCTTTAAACGCGCGGCTTCGAGGATCGCGTCGATCGATTCCTGTTTCGCCGAGTCGATAAAACCGCAGGTGTTCACGACGACGGTGTCGGCTTCGGCCGCGTCCGCCGTGATTTCATAACCATGATGCTTGAGTTGACCCATCATGACCTCGCTGTCGACGAGGTTTTTGGGACAGCCCAGACTAACAAAACCAACTTTTTTCATTTAGTACTCGAATCCGTTTTCTCTAATTCGCTTAAGGCGCGTTCGATCTCATTTTTTTCCGTGGCAGAGAGTCGCTGGCCGCCAAATCTGACGCGGTTGTAGGCACGCGTGATCATTATTGCCGGACCTTGACCCAGTGTGTTTGCAAATTCGAGTGGCGTGAGATGTTTCTCGCGCGACAGTCCGCGTTGTTCCATCGCGCTCATCAGCCGCTCGTAAAACTCGACGCTCGAATATGTGGCGTCTTCATCAACGGCGCCGGCGGCGCCGCGTCTCCACGCAAGACGCCAGAAGCGTTTGCCGAAGATCAAGGTCAACAACATCAGTGCGCCGCCAAGCACGGCCACGGCAATCGACAGCGTACTCGTCGTCAAATAACTTCGAATCGTCGTCAGCAGACCGGAAGCAAATCGTCCGTAGTCGAAAACTCGATTGTGTAACGACGACGCGAGTGAGCGCTGCTCTTGTTTGTCGTAACCAACGACATACTGAAACCAAACCAGTTCTAATGCTTCCAGATATTTCTGCAGTTGGGCCGTGACGCCCGTGTGCACGGGCTCCTCGCGTCCGATTGATGGCGTTGGATCGAAGGTGACCCACGAACGCGTCGTCGGAAAGTAAACTTCGACCCACGAGTGCGCATCGCTTTGTCTGACGGTGTAAGCGCCGGAGGCGTCGTTGTACTCGCCGGGCAGGAAGCCGTTAACAACTCGCGCCGCGATTCCGTGCGTGCGCAACATAATGGTCATCGCCGTCGAGAAGTACTCGCAGTGGCCCGTTTGCACGTTGAAGAGAAAATCTGCGAGCGGATCTTCGCCGCTCGCTTTCATCTCGAGCGAGTAGGCGAAGTTTGTTTGTAGATCCTTTTCTATTGCCTTTGCAGCGTCGTACCGATTCCGCGCCTGCGCGTTTCGCAACACAAACTGCGTGTGCCAGACGATGCGGCGGTCCAGGTTTTCCGGCAGTTGCAGATACCGGTCGAATTCATCCGCATATGGATGCATGTCCGCGCGCAACTCGTCGACCGGTGTTTCATCGGTGTCGGAGATCGCCTTGTACATGAGCCGTTCGTAGTCATGACGTCGTGACTGTAGGCCGTCTTCGCCGTCAACACGAACGAACGGCAAATCACCCTGAATCGCGATGACGCGCGGCGCGCCGAACAGCACGGGCGACTCCAGCGGCTCGAGAAAAAAGGTTTGTGACGTTAGACGATGAAGCGCTTCGGTGGTCCCAATTTGAAAAAAACCACCGCGCTCGTTGGCGGGCAGAGCGCGTCGTGCTTCGGCTGATTTTCGCCAGGCCTTGCCGGTAAACTCATCGAGCGCGACGCCGCGCCAGCGCAAGCCCTGCGGTGGCTCGGGATCGTCAACACGCACGCGCATGACGATGCCGTCGTCCTGCTTCAGCGTACCGATCTGTCCCAGCGTCACGTTTTCCGAGAAGCCGATGAACGTTGACAGCCCGCCGCCTCCGGTGCGCGTGAGTGCTGCTGCGCCTGAACGCGGCGCAATCAGAAACAACGGCAGCGCCAGTCCAAAAATCAGCACCAGCAACCCGACCGCAACGAACGGCAAACGCGCCGCTTCACTGCTGCGCCACGATCGTTTGCTACCCTTACGAAAGACACGCGAATCGGGCGGCACCAGCAAACGCGTCTCGGCGTGCGTGATCGACCGTCGCGCCTTCTGAATCTCAAACGCCGTGACGGCGCAAAGTCCGCACAACAGGTACAGCGTCAACGTGCCCAGAAAAACCGGACTGAAACTCAAACCGGCCGCGAGCAGCACTTCAAAGAACGAGATCAGGTACAGAAACACCCAATCGCGATCTTTCTTTACCTGCACCAGCTTCACGCCCGACAGGAAAACGATCAGATGCGCGAGCGCCGTCACACCCAATCGCTCCGGAGGCTCACCCAACGATTTCTGATACTGCCAATCGAGATAAAACAGCGGGATCGAAAGCAGGACGATGGCGAGACCGTAACGTTCGGGCAGTTGCCAACGCGTATTCTCAAGGTTCCAGCTCACGATCATGACGCCGAGGAACAACAGCGCCAACGGGTAGCTCAAGCCGCCCGCCAGCATGAGTACCAGCATGGCGACCGCAATCATTGCGTAGGAGAAACCCCGGAAGTAGGTCAGAAACTTCATCTACCGTTTGATCTTGATTTCGAAAAGCTTCGGCCAAAGCTTTCCGGTGACGAACAGCCGATTGTTCGCCTGGTCGTACGCGATGCCGTTCAGCACCGCTTCCGTATTCTGCACGTCGCCTGGTTGCAGGAGGCCCTTGAGATCGATCCACGCCTTGACGTGGCCGGACTGCGGATCGACGACAGCGATTCGATCGTCGTGCCAGATGTTTGCGTAAATCTCGCCGTTGACGAATTCGAGTTCATTGAGCTCGACGACCGGGGTTTTTCCGTCCATGACTGCGATGGTTTTTGTCACCTTAAAGCTGTCCGGATCGAGAAAACGGATGCGATTTGAGCCGTCGCTGAGAATTAGCGACTGGCCGTCGGTGGTGAGTCCCCAGCCTTCACCGCTGTACTGAAATTCGCCGGTTTTCTGAAAGGTTTGGGCGTCATAGACGAAGCCCAGACGGTGTTCCCAGGTGAGTTGGTAAATCTTGTTGTTCAGTAAGGCGATACCTTCGGCGAAGTACGGCTCTGGGACGTCGACTTTCTTCAAAACTTTACCGGTCTGGAGTTCGACGTTCCGTAGACTCGACTGGCCCTGCTGTCCCGTGCTTTCGAGCAGTTTGCCGTCGATGAAGACGAGACCCTGCGTGAATGCGTTCGAGTCATGCGGCCAACTATTGACGACTTCGTAGCCGAGTTTCGCTGGGGCGGCGTTTTCGCTGCTGCCGGCGTTGGTGGACGAGGCGTTCGTGTTCGCGGCGCCGCCGCCGTTGCAGTGCAGAGAACCTAATGACAATGCGATCAGCAGCAGCAGAGGCAGTCGCTGCCCTGGCGAGAGTCGCGGGTGTGCGAGGTGATGCAGAAAGGGGATTTCGGTCATATTCGGCATTTTGCGTGAGATGCGGGGAAAAGACAAAGCGCGCGGGTGTTCGCCAAACCGCTAAGTTTCTTAGTTTGCGTCTTCCCTGCGCGGCGTTCCTCTGCGCCTTCGCGGTAAATGAATCATCAAAAGCATTAAACGCAGCGACGCCGAAGAACGCTGAGATACGCAGAGTTGAATTAGGTCACCAGCCCAAAAACCCTAATAAATGTTGACAACCTCCAGTTTCGGGTAATATCTTGCTTCCGCTTTCATTTTTCATTCTCGCCCGCGGAGGCATTTTCTCCGCAGGCCTCACAACGTACTTCCATATGTCATTTACAGTGCTGATCGTATCCGCGTCCCTGATCGACCGGTCTCATGCTGATGCGATTGGGCTCTAAGCCAGGAAAAGGTGAGTAGTTCCGGACCTCGAAGGTAGATAGCGCGTCAACGCGCGACAAGGCTTTTGCTTTTCCGAACAACCAGGGGTTTCCCTCGCCAGCGAAACCCGTCCACCTTGCGCATTTCACCAGATGAGACGCACTGAGATTCTCCAACAGCTCACGGAGGCCATTAGATGACTACGGAAGGGTCCAGAAAGAAGGCTGGGAAAGGTTGCTGTTTTGTAATTTCCCCGATCGGTACCGAGGGTTCTGAGACACGGCGGCGGAGCGAGTTAGTGTTTAAGCACCTAATCGAACCCGTCGCAAAGAAATGCGGTTATGCGCCTCTTTGGGCCCACGACATCGCTGGCTCCAGAGCGATAACGAAGGAGGTCATCGAATATCTGGTATCGGCGCCGCTCGTCATCGCAGACCTGACTGGTGCAAATCCGAATGTCTTTTATGAACTTGCATTGCGGCATGCCGTCCAAAAGCCGTTTATTCAAATCGTCGATAAATCGGAAGAGCTCAAGTTCGATTTACGAGAGTTCAGGACGCTGAAGTTCGAGTTATCCGACATCCGATCCGAGACGGACGCCAAGCGTCAGCTAAAAAGATACATCGACAAAGCAGAGGCTGATCTCTGCGAGACTCCGATATCTATCGCGCGACTCAACCCGTGGGTACCATCGCCGGAGAAAGAAAAACGCCGCCCAAATCCGGAGTTGGGGTCGAATGCGAAAAGGGGCATGAACGACGTTTTATTGGAGTTGCTTGGAATTCTCCTGGCTGCGGAAGCTACTACTGACGAGGTGCGCAGTCTCGTGCGAGGTGTAATCAGCCAACTGAGAGCGAGTACCCATGTTCAACCCCTCCAAGACAATGTTTCTGACCTTAATGCTGCTGGGTATCTTGTTAAGCAAGTCCCGTCTGGCGGGACGCTCTCGGCCACTTCCAGTCTTCAACATGACGACGTAGAAGGACGCGAAATCTATAGAGACACCTTGAACGATGCGCTTAAGCGGAACGTTACATACCGAAAAATTATCTGCTACAACTCTACCCTTTCTGATAGTCGCTATTACACTTGGATGGTAGAGTTTAACGAAAAGGTCCGCCTAATTAGTGCAGGCAGCATTGATCCTGACTTATTCCAACTGCTCCACTATCCCTTGCCGATGTCCGTGGATGTGTTGATCTCGCAGGACGCGGATGGCGAATGCAGAGAGATGGTGGCCGGTTTTGCCGGAGGAGAAGAACACCGCGGATTTAAGACGGATGATCCGAAAATGGTAAGGGAATGGCTCGATGTCTATCTGGGAAGGAAAATCATTCCTATGGCCACAGAACATACGCAGGCCGTTGTAGAAGGACGCAAAGCTTGCGATTGTTCCGAATTCTTGAACCTCTTGAAGCAGGCGAAACAGGAAGCAACGCGAAACAAGAACGCAGATAGCTAAACGGTTCTCGAGCAAAGGTGCGCAGAGGTCGGATGAACTTATTTGACGAATTTCAATGGCGTAACTTGGTGAGTGATGCGACGCCGGATCTACCCGGCGTGCTGGCAACCGATAAGCTCACCGCGTACATCGGTTTCGATCCGTCAGCAGCCAGTCTGCACGTCGGCACGCTGCTACCGATCATGGGATTGGCTCGTCTCCAGCGTTTCGGCCATACCCCGATCGCTATCGTCGGCGGCGGCACCGGACTTATCGGCGACCCGAGTGGCAAGACCCAGGAACGACAACTCCTGAGCACCGAACAGGTCGAACAGAACCTGGTCGGTATCAAAGAACAGCTTAGCCGTTTCCTCGACTTCAACGCCCCGAACAACCCGGCACTGATTATCAACAACGGCGAATGGTTAGCCTCGATCACAGCCATCGAATTCCTACGCGAAGTCGGAAAATACTTCTCCGTCAATAGTCTGCTCGGCAAAGAAGCAATCAGACAACGTTTCGAGAAAGAAGACGGAATCTCATTTACCGAATTTAGTTACCCGCTGTTGCAGGCTTACGACTATCTCGTGCTTTACGACCGACACAAGTGCCTGCTGCAAATGGGCGGCAGCGATCAGTGGGGAAACATTCTCGCGGGCATCGATCTCATTCGACGTCTCCGCAGTGCCAAAGCGCACGGCCTCGTGTTTCCACTGGTAACCAGCGCCTCTGGAATCAAGTTCGGTAAGACTGAGGCAGGAGCAGTCTGGCTCGACGCACAACTGACCTCGCCCTATCGCTTCTACCAGTTCTGGATCAATACCGACGATCGCGACGTCATTAATTATCTGAAGTACTTCACCTGGCTTACCGCTCAGGAAGTCGCCGAACTCGAAGAATCGGTCAAACTCGAACCGCACACGCGTAAAGCACAGAAGGAACTTGCACGACGCGTGACCGAGATGGTCCACGGACCGACCGCGCTCAGTAACGCACTACGCGCAACCGAGATTCTTTTCGGCAAGGAGATCACCGGCTTGGGCTCCGCCGAAATCATGGACATCTTCACGGACGTCCCCTCAAGTGAAGTCGAAAAATCTCAATTCACAGGCGATGCCATACCTCTCACCGATTTATTGCTTATCTCTCGGATAGCTTCCTCAAAGGCTGACGCCAGACGCTTAATCCAGTCAGGCGGTATCTGTATCAACAACCTTCGGGCTAGTGATTCTCGCGAGTCGATCGCCATCTCACGCTTCATCGATGGGCGATTGCTTGTTCTTCGCAAAGGAACCAAACACTACCATCTCATCAGGGTTGTAGGAGGTTAGTGATGAATGGCAACGAGCGTGTTTAGAAACACGATGTTGGAGATCTGCGATCCGGCCATCGCTGATAACGCCGAGATTCTAGATTTTGTGACGCACCCAACGCGCACGAAATAGTGCTTTGCTGATCGGGGTAAGCAGCGGGTGGACTTTGAATACCAGACCGCATTTGTCGCAG
>DATJKO010000699.1:0-6388 GCA_035491355.1 Pyrinomonadaceae bacterium | reverse complement strand
GCCTCCGCGTAATATGTCTCGGTGCAAAAGCGATCGGAGACAGTGGAGTTCCTGCTGCGCGATTTGCCGGATCCTCAAGGGGCGAGGTTGGCGCTCGAGAGACTCGAGAAGGACCGACCTCGCGATTACCAGCAACTAATCAAACAACCCGCACTGCTCGCTGACGTCGTTGCGCTCGCGGCGTGGAGTCCGCTGCTCTCCACAACCATCGAGCAGAATCCAGAATACTTATCCTGGCTGTCGCGAGAGCGAACCAATCCACGACTCAGAACGCGCGACGAGTTGAAGGAGTCGCTCGCGCGCTTCTCACTCACAAATTCTTCACTGAATTCACAGGTCTTGCTGGCAAGGTTTCGCCGACGCGAACTGCTGCGCACGTACCTGCACGACATCCGACGCTCACACACGCTAGTCGACACGATGGAAGAGTTGTCGAACCTCGCGGACGCGATTCTCGATTACGCACTCAGCCTTGCCGTTCAGGATCTCGACAACCGTTACGGTTCACCACGCCGCGCCGACGAACGCGGCCGCATCGCCGACGCTGAGTTTTGCGTGATCGCGCTCGGCAAACTCGGTTCGATGGAGCTCAACTACGCCTCCGACATCGATCTCCTCTTCCTCTACTCCGACGACGGCAGCACTTCCGGACATGGCGAACGAGGCGAGGTGAGCAATCGCGAATACTTCGTCAAACTGTCGGAAACAATCGCGCGCTTGGTGGGCCAGTCGGGAGGCGAAGGCGCCGCTTATCGCGTCGACCTGCGGTTGAGACCACACGGGCGCGACGGCGCACTTGCTTGTTCATTGCAGGAAGCGGCTCGTTACTACGCCACTTCTGCCCAGGACTGGGAACGACAAGCGTTGATTCGCGCGCGGACAGCAGTCGGCTCCGCCAATCTATTCGCGCGTTTCAAAGAGGCGGTAACGCCGTACGTCTTTCGCCAGGACGTTTCAGTAAGCGATGCGCTGGCGAATGTTCGCTTGGCGAAACAGAAGATCGATCGCCAGACCGAAAAGAAGAGCGGCTACAACGTGAAACTCGGCCGCGGCGGGATTCGCGAGATCGAGTTTATCGCGCAGGCGCTACAGTTGGCCCATGGCGGTCGCGACGACTGGTTGCGAGTCGCGCACACGCTGGTGAGCCTGGGCCGTCTAGCCGATCGCGCTTTCATCAGCGAACAAGAGCGCACCGAACTATCCGACGCGTACTACTTCCTGCGCGCACTCGAACACCGTCTGCAAATGGAGCACGGGTTGCAGACGCATACTGTTCCCGACGCGGCGGAGTCGCGCGCGTTAGTTGCGCGGCGACTCGGATTCCCGGACACGGAAAAATTCGACGCGACGTTGAAGCTCCACACCGCGATTGTGCGTCGAGTTTACGATCGGCTGTTTGCAGAGACCGAACCGGAGCTGAAACAAGCGACGGATGATAACGAACCGCAAACAGCCGGCGACAAACTCGATCACGACGCAACCCTCGCCACAGCGTCAGCGCGCGTGTTCGCGTCACACACGGGTGCGAGACTGAACAAGCGTGTGTTCCAATCGCTGGCGAACGAATCGCTTAATCCGCATCGCGCCCTGGTCCAGGCTTCACGCATTGCGGCATCACTCGAAAAGACCGACCGCCCGCTGGAGATCTCCGACGCGAACCTCACGAGCCTGATGCGACTCTGCGGCTCGTCTGACGCGTTCGCGGAAATGATTGCCGCGAACCCGTCGTTGATCACGTCACTCGGCGCCGCACCCGTGACTGCTCTGCGACGCGATTACCGCGCGCTTCTGCGTTCAGCCATCGACGCCGAACAGACATTCCCCGGCGAACTCACCGCGCTGCGGTTGAAATGGGCGGAACTGATGACCGAGATCGGCGCACTTGATAGTGCAAACGAAATCTCTATTCCCGAAGCGAACCATCTGCAAACAGACCTGGCGATTGCGAGTCTGAACGTGGCGTTTCTAGTGGCCCGGCGCGAACTCGCGCGTCGCCATGGTTCGTTTCGCGCGGGACCGCGCGTCGCTTTCTATGGTCTCGGACGGCTTGCTTCCGGCGGCGTCGACTACGGCTCCGATCTCGACATCCTGATCACTTACGACTCGCTTGTTCCATCACCGATCAAGACGATGACGCAGGACCAAGCCTACTCGCGACTCGCGGAACTGATGATCGCCGCGGTCTCGAGCATCACCCGCGAGGGTTACCTTTATCGCGTCGATCTCCGTCTCCGACCACACGGCAAGAACGGACCACTGGTCACCAGCTCCGATGGTTTTCTCGACTATCTCAAAGAGGAAAGCGCGCCCTGGGAATGGCTCGCATACGTAAAGTTGCGCGCAGTCGGTGGCGACCTGGAGCTCGGACGTATGATCGAAACGCACGCTCGTCATCGCATTCACTTGAACGCTTTGAAGTTTGACCCGCAGGAGTTGAAAGCAGAAACACGGCGCGTCCGCGATCGACTGGAAAGAGAGAAGGGAAGGCGCGGACGGCAGGTGGGAATCGATATCAAGTATGGACCAGGCGGAATGCTCGACGTCTATTTCGCCGCGCGCTATTTGCAGTTGCGTGACGAAGTGCTCGACGAAGGCGACGACCGCTCAACGATCTTCACGCTCGAACGTTTACGCGAGGAAGGCTCGCTCACCGAAGACGACTTCCTGACGCTCAGCGACGGCTACACGTTGTTACGCAAGATCGATCACAACCTGCGACTGATCGTGGGCCGATCGACACGCTTGCCCGATCCCGATCACCTCATTGCAAAGGACGTTGCCAAAAGGATGGGTTTCGATTGCGCGCTGTTACATGCAAGGCTGATCGAAAAAATGAAGGAGATTCGCGCGGCTTACAACCGCATACTCGATTAGGTGTGTTGGGAAGTATCCGTCGTTTCGTACCAGCAGCGCGTGCACCAGCGATGGGTTGCTTGTCGCTCGGAGAGATCAAAATTAGCGTTAGCGGGCAACCTCTTGACTACTTCGCGTTGTTCGTCGCTCAGTTCGGACCAGGGTTTCAGCCCTCGTTTTTCACATCGCGGACAGGTCGTCTTAAATATTTCTTTCATGACGCACTTAGCTGTTTACTAGCAAACTTCTCTCGTGTAAGTTAGCAGCCGCGGTGCGGGAAACCAAACGGTCAGCGTCGCGCATCAACGATCTGGGATAACGGTTAACGGAGACTCAATGTTTCGAATCAAGGCTTCCTACGCAGAACAAATGGAATTGCGGACCACACTGGAGCGGGCCCGCGAGTTTTTCGGCGAACTCCGTAATTTTGCGGATTTAATGCCGGGAATCGAAGGTATCAAGAAGGAAGCCGGCGGCATCATGCGCTGGATGGTACGCGCTGAAGTGCCGGTTATCGGTGCCGTCCACGCGAGCTTCACTGTGGAGAAGACTGAAGATTCGCCCGAGCGACTGGAGTGGTCGCCGGCGCGCTCCGAGATGAAGAACTATCTCCGTTACGCAGCGGCTTTCGAGGAGCGTGGCCATAAGGTCCTAATCCGGATCGTCCAGCACGTCGAGCTGCGCCGCAAGCACGCGAAAGACTTGCATCGTTTCGCGATCCTCGTGGGCGAGGGCAGAATCAACGCCGAGATGCAGAAGCGCGTGCGCGAAATGATCGTGACGTTTCTCGAAAGAGCGCGCGTGCAACTCGAAGGTGAAGAGGGGGGCAACCTCGAGCAGGACGCGATGCTCGACCAGCCGGCTTAGGGGACGACGCGCGGACACGGGGACGCGGGACGCGGAGACACGCGGACGCGGAAACACGAGAAAGCGGTGACAAGGTGATTATCACTTTGTCACCGCTTCACTTTTTCACCGCGTCCCCGCGTCCGCGTGTCTCCGCGTCTTCTCTACTCCGTCGTCTCCTTACGTCGTCCATAACTGATCAGGTTCGCGAACATGCGGTACCCACCTGGCAAGCCCGCTCGAAGCTGTCGATACCAAACATAACTCGTGTAGATGTAATTCCCCCGTCCGTACGGCGCGACTAGGAGCCCGCCTTTCAACGGCGCCTCGCCTTTATCATTAGTCGAGAGCACTGCGGTGTACTTCGGATCCCACTCTTTCGGGAAATACAGCCCACGCTCCTGAATCCAGTTCGCAAAATCCTTTTGTGTGATCTTGTTCGGGAAGTTCAGCAGCGGATGCTTCGGCTGCAGGAACGTCACCGGCGCGTCCTCGTCCGTTACGCGATCGTCGTCGAGGATGATCGGATACGGCGCGAGCTGCGGACGATTGCGTTGCTCGTTAGGATTCCATTCGCCCGTGCGGTGATAGAAGACGAGCAGCGTCCCACCATCTTCAACATACTTGAGCAGTCGATTGTTCGACGCGATCAACTCCGGATGCGCCTGGTAGCCACGGTTGTCGATGATGATCGTCTGGAAGCCTGACAAGTCAGCCTTCGCAACGTCGTCAACCGTCAACTCTTTCGCATCGACTCCGAGCGCCGCCAGCGATCGTTCCAGAGTCTGATCCGAGCTCGGTATGTATCCGACTTTCCGCCCGCTCACCACGATGGCTTCGGCATAAATCAGCGGCACTACTCGCTTCGCAATCGGTTCTTTCGGCACCGGCAAATCGACCGTAACCGCCATGCTCGTCTCTTTCGCTTGCGCCTGCGCCTGCGTGCTCAACGGCAACGCCGTGCGAACGACGATGTTCGCCACCTCGCTGGCGTTTGGCCCAATCTGGAGCTCCTTCCCAGTCTCGAGGCTTTCCCCTTTCACGCGTAACAGTCCGCGAAACTCGCGCGGCAAGTGGTTCTGGAGACGAATGGTGAACTCGAGCGGCTTCTGCGACGTCGCCGGTGTGCTGACGTACGGCGACGGAGTCACAAAAACGATCTCAACTGCGGGCGCCACGTCGCGACGCGTTTCAGTTGTGATACCGAACGAGACGCCTTCCATCGACAGTTCCGCTTCCGCTACGAGCGGTTCGCCGAAAAGGCGATCGTCATAAAGATGTTCGGATGAAGGAACAGTTATCGCGGCGTTCTTCGGGACCGTAACGTTCACCGCGGCAGCCGTGTCCGTGCCGGGCAGCATCTTGTCGGCGGCGTCCAGTTTTTGTTCGACACCCAACCCGCGAAACTTCAGTTGTTTGATGACAATCTCCGCCATGCCTGAGTTCGTGAGCGTGGCGTTGAGTCGCGCCGGTTCTCCAGGCACGAGTGCTGTTCCTGCCGAGTTGATTGCCACTGACGCTCCCGCAGTGACTGCGAGTGCGTTGTCGAGCCGTTGCGCCATCAGTTTGAAGCGATGCGGATCAGTGTCGACAACATCTTTCGGCGCTGTGAATCCACCGCGACGTTTGCTGCTGAGCAGCGCGACTAGTAGTTCGAGACGGCGATCCAGAAACTGCGTCAACGGCTTGCCTTCGATCGTCGGCGCAACGAGGCGCGCAGCCTCCGCGTCAGGCAGAGTCAGACCATCGACCGGTGTCTTTGCATCCGCCGGAAGCGGCGGAGCAGACGTTGCCTGCTTCACCAGTCCATAGCGAATCGGACGCGCACCGCCGGCCGGAATAGTTTTCGGCCACGGACCCTGCGTCGCGTGTTTGTGCAAAGCCGCGAGCGCTTGTTGCGCGTAGGTCGTGCCGCGCACTGGATCCGTTTCGTTCGGGTCGATCGTGACGATCTGCGGCGGCGCTTCTTTGCCAGTCGAGGTTTCCTGTCCGCGGTTGCGCACGAAGAGTCGTTTCACCTGCCAGACGCTGACCTGATTGAGTTGTTCGGGAAACTTCGCCGGATCGGCAGCGTCGAAGAACGCTTCGAGAATCATACGCCCGGTGGCCTGATGATGACCGTGACCGCTGGTCGTATCGTGGTTGGTGATGAGGACGTCCGGTCGCAGGCGTCGAATGTAGAGCACCATGCGACGGAGCAACTCTTTTTCGCCCCACGCGCGAAAAGTCTCTTCGGCGGATTTCGAGAAACCAAAATCGCGAAAGCCGAGGAAGTACGGTTCGGAGCCTTGCACTTCAGAAGCGGCCATCGTCTCGCGGGCGCGGATTACGCCTAGGTCTTCGTAGAGTTCGGGGCCGACGGCGTTCTGTCCGCCTTCGCCGAAAGTAGAAAACAGCGAGACTGTGTGAACTCCGTATTTCCGGCGGAGGACAGTCAGCGTGCTGCCGTCTTCGTCGTCGGGATGCGCGGCGACACACATCACGGTCCAGGGGTTCGTGAGATCGACCAGCGCCTGATGCAGCGCCGGATTGTCAGATTTGTCAGGCTGCTGCTCGGTCTGTGACGCGACCGGAATAGATAAAGCCAGCAGCGCCAGCAACAGCGCACTCACGAACACTCGGAACTTAAATACTTTTGTCATTTGCCTAATCATCCACGCATTTTATCCAGTTTGCCCGCGACAACCAT
>DATJKO010000698.1:0-3536 GCA_035491355.1 Pyrinomonadaceae bacterium | reverse complement strand
GATCAGGCGATCGAGTTTCTACTCAAAGCCAATCAGCTAAAACCGACCGACTACAACACCATCGTCACGCTCGGTATGGTGAACTTCGACGCGGGGCACTACGAACCTGCCGAGAAGTGGTTTCGCGCAGCCATCAAGATGAAGCCTGACGACGTAACCGTGCTCGAAGGACTCACGGACACTACGCTGCAAAAGAAAGACGCAAAGGCCGCTGAAGAAGCGCTTGCACAATTAGAGAAAGCGGATCCGAACAGTCAGGAGTTGCCGCGATTTCGTGAGATGTTATCGGGATTGAAGTCAGGTAAGTAGAAACGCACGGATTTTACGGCGCGATCTGCATCCTCACCACGTTCGCCAATAGGATTCGACTGATCTTCCCGTCTTTTCCCGTTACCACGACTTGACCGTTCTCGACGGTCACACGTTTGACTGTGCTCATCGAGCGATTGATCAGCGTACCGTCATTCGTTTCGATGATGAGTCGCGGACCAACTTCCGGTTCCGGCTCAGGCGCGGGTTTTGGCTTGGGTTCCTCAATGGCACGCTTTGGTTCTTCAGTGCGAGTGGCCGGCTTCGATTCTTCCTCAGCAGCAGCGACAGGTGGGGTTTCTTTTGGCGGCGGTGGCTGACGGCGCGGCGTCGCAGGCCTGCGGCCACGAGTGTTACGAGGCGTCGTAGTGGTTCGTGTTGATTCGTTTTCCGCCGTCGACTTCTCAGCAACGACCGGTTTCGGTGACTCGACAGGTTTCGCCTCAGGAGTTGGTTCAGGTGTTGGCGCTGGTGTTGGTGTCGCGGCGACTTCCGTCACTGGCGGCTCAGGTTCGTCGATACGCGCGCCAACCGATGTAACACGTTTCGTTTTTCGGCCGGCGACCGACGGTTCCGCTTTCTCCGGTGACGCTTGAGCTTCAGCTTCAGCGATGTCCGGTCCACCGGGAAGCGGCTCGAACGAACCCCCGAAGTACAAACGATACGTTCCCGGATCGTCATTCGGACTACGCGCTTCGATACGCAGAATCAGATCCTCGCGCTTGCGCAGGTAAATTCCCTTCGTAACTGGAGCCGTGCTCTCCGCGTACAGACTCAGTTTCAACAACGGGCGTAACGTGACGGCTGTAAAGACGTCGAGATCGCCATTGAGGTTTGTGCTCTGGATTGTGATCAGCAGATCGCCCGGCGTACCAGTGAACGAGAAGTAGTGATCGGTCAAGCGCGAGTCACCAAGATCGCGAGCTACGATCTTGCCGGTGGCGGTGTTTGAGCGCACCGGTGTCGGCGCGCCGACGTCGACGGACTGCCCGAACGACACGGTCGCACCCAAAATAAAAACAACGAGGAAGAACCCGAATTTACTTACCATAGCGTGCCGCGCTAATTGCGATGTTGCGCCGCAAAGCATAGCAGATCTGGGTTATGCTAGTCGCATGAAGTTCACTGCCAGTTTCCTTTGCGCCTCTTCGCCTTTGCGGGAAGAACTCACTGCCCTTAACTTCCGCTTTAAGGCCAAACTTATCTCCCGCAAAGGCGCAAAGGCGCAAAGAAAAAGTAGGAGAGTTTCTTCTCCAACTTTAGTCGCGATATTGATTGTAGGGTTCTCTTCCCTTCCCGTTGTGGCCCAAACCTGGACGACAAAACTGGACAAAGACGTTCGCTTCTACCAGACGACTGAGTTCGGTGTGATTGTCGTGGGAACCGAAAAATCTCTCTACGCGATCGACGGATCCACCGGCGACACGCTCTGGCGACGCAAAGATACAGCGCTCGACGAAACGGACGTCGCCCCCGTGCCCGCCACCGAATTGCTGTTGCTCAATTTTGAGAAGAGCGACAAGTCGCGCATTGAAGCGGTCAACGTGTTGACGGGTGATTCAGTCTGGCGCAGCGACAAGATCAAGGGCGCCGTCATGCAGATGACGGTCGAGCCGGAACTGAATCTGCTCGCAGTCGTGCTCGTGAAGGATCCGAAGAATCGCGCGCGCGACGGCTTCAAGCGCCGTCCGCTGGTTCATGTGCTGGATCTGAAATCCGGTGATGAACTTTGGAAGTATGAAGTCGGCGAAGTCGAGATGATGCCTGCGCGGTGGCCGGAAGACGACGGCAAAGAAGTGGACTTCACGCTCGACAATTACTATCCGCCGGTCTTCGTCGGCAGTCGTCTCTACGTTTTCTACGAAGGCGTAACTTCGTTTGAGGCCCGCAACGGCAAGGAGCGGCTGCGCGAGAAGTATCGCGTTAACGAAGATGGGCTCGCGTTGACGGAAGCCGAACCGGTGTTTGCGGCCGACGTTATCTACGTTTCCGGTCACGGCCGCGTGCGCGCTGTCTCCCGACAGAGTGGCGATACCGAATGGGAAGCGAAAGATCTCGGACTGACACCGGAGATGATTCTCGTTGGCGACGTTCTCTACGTGCGCACGGGTGGACAGTTCACGAGGATAAAAGACGGCGAGACCGTCGAGCGTGGTCCATACGGCGTGAGTGCCATCGACGCGCGCACCGGAAAAGTGCTATGGCGATATAAAGGAGCCGACAAAGGCATTACGAACCTGCTGCTGCCGGCGCGCGACGCGATCGCCATTGCCGATCGCGACGATTTGATCACGATTGACGCAAGCACCGGTAAACGCACGTCGCGCGTGTCACACAAGATCGATCGCGCATCGTTTGGTCTCATCAACGACAGCGGGGATATCGTGATCGGCGGACAATCTGAGATCGTCGCGTTCAATTCGTCTACCGGACGGGAAGTCTGGCGGGCCCGGCACACACCGCCGGGACGAGGCATATTTCGCACCGTTGCGGCAATCGCCGCTCGCGCTGCCTCACTCTATTTTCGCTACGGCGGTACGGCGATGACGGCATTTCGCGGAATTCAAGTCGCTCGCGTCGTGAGCGGGCTCACGTGGTCGCGCTCGTCAATTTCGAACCTGCAAACGCTCGCCACCGCTTCGTCGCGACGCAGTCGCAACTCGCGCTTCGAACGATTCAATCCCGTGGTGAAACAAATAGATCCCGCGCACCAACTCGATCGTCTCTCCCTTTTTCTGTGGCATCGTGAGCGGCTCGCAAGTCTGCGCGGGCAATGGATGTACTTCTACACCGACCTCGACACCCGCGACGGAAACGGGCTCGCCGGCGTGAACGTCAATAACGGACGCACCGAACGCGAAATCAGACTCTCCGATCTCGACGACCGCTTCATCGCTGACGAAGTATTCAAGGTGCTCTACGTCGCAGACGGCAATCGCCTCTTCGGACACCGCTTGAATTAATTCAGCCTGAAGATCACGACTTCGCCGCCATTGCTGTCGGCAATCGCAAATGCGCCGGCGAGTGGTCCTGAGGTAATCGCGGCGACGTCGTTGCGCGTAATCACTCCAAACTTTACGCGGCTGTTGAACTCGCCGAACGGAATACCGTCCGGAGTGCGAGAATTGCCATCGAGATCGGTCACGATCATTCGGCCGAATGCCGAGATCAGCAGCAGACGTCCTCCACCGCCCTGGGAATCTTCGAAGTACTCCAGACCGTTGACG
>DATJKO010000697.1:0-7138 GCA_035491355.1 Pyrinomonadaceae bacterium | reverse complement strand
CAAACCGCATTTGGTGACGGGCTTCCCGGAGTACCGACTCGGAATAGACCCCATGCGCCAAGTAAGGCCTGATCCGGAAGATAGGCGGTGTATAGATAGTCGCCTGACTTTCCGAACTGTCCTCCGGCTTTGTCGATCACGAGATCGAAGTGATCGCTCGAGCCGTGGTTATCGCGCGATCCAAGCCATTGCGAAAGATTGTTGTTGCCGATGATCGTTGAATTGTTTTGATAGGGATTACGTTGCCATTGGTGACCGTGAATCGTAAAGACCTGCGAGTCGCCAGTACCCATCGGATGCGTCATGCGGAACCGCACCGGGCTGCCGATTGCCGCCGTGAAGATCGGAGTCTTCGGTTCGCCGATCTGCACTGACGGACTCGAACCCGGCTGGACCAGAATGTTCGACGTCATACACGAGAAGTCTTTCGCCGAAGTCAAGTAACGCTGGCTCTTCGGCTCAGTGCGATAGTTGATCGCGCTCGAAGTAGACGACGTAATCAACGCGTCGCTGATCATCACCGAGAACTCGCGGAAGGAGTCGCCTCCGACCTTGATAGTAGCGGACGCTCGAGACGTTGGCGACGCGGTTCCCGATCCGTCGCACGATTTCGGGTTCGCGTCTTCGCCGCAGTCCCAGGTTGAGTCTGCTGGTTCGATGATCATCTGGCCAAACAGCCCGTTTGGATGTTGGAACATCGGATCGGAGGCAAACAGATTCAGTGCGCCGAATTCGACCGCTGTGTGGTTCAACGAACCATCGGCCTCGCGATCGATCTTGCCCGCATACCACTGGTACTTGATCGTCTTGCCGAAAGCGACGACCTGGTCTGTTCCGCCCTGCCGGTTCCAACCGACATTCATTCCGTAGCTGCTGTATGCGTCGTAACTGAGCAGCTGCGGATGCAGGCCGACGAAGTTGGACGCCTTCGAATTGAACTTACCGTTGTAAGGAGCCGGCCAGTTGAAAGTCTTCTGGAAGATGCGCGACGAAGGGCTGATCTTATTGGTCAGGTTTACTTCAATGCAGTCGCCGGCGTTCGCGCGCAGGATTAACGGTTCGATGGGTACGTCGCTTTTCAGCGTACCGTTTGCATTGAGATCTTCAGAACGCACGTACATGATGCCGTTCAGCGTGCTGATGAATCCCGACGCCGGTCCGCGATTGTTGAAGACCAGCTGACCTGGCGCTTGTGCCTGGGCCGCGAGAGCAGCCTGCGAGGTTACCGCCGTTACGTTGTAGACGCGCTTCTGCGAGGGCTGCAAACCAGTCGGACACGTCGAAAACGAGGTTGCCGCGGTTGGACCGATCGGATTGTTTGGCAGCGGCTGCAATCGCGTCGCAGCCACCGTCGGATCGTAGGAGCGGAAGATGCCCCACAGTCCCTGCGCCAGCCCGTTCTCATCAAGACTCGGGCTATAGAGGTAATCGACGCAGTTCGCGTTCGACATACCATCCGGACACTTACGAACCGGTCCCGATGCGACCAGCGGCGCCGTCGATGCCGGCACTTTGAATAGCAGTTCGAAGTGTTCCGACAGACCCATCGGCTGATTACTGCGATACCCTGAATTCTGCCACGACGGTTCGGCAAACCACGTCGGCCCCATCAGGTTGAACTGGTGCGCAAACACATGCGCGCCGACGAGCGTGCGGATCTGAACGTTGTCGTTTTGATAAGCACGCATCAGCGGCGTGATCGGATCCGGCGCAAAGTTCGGATTAGCGACCTTCGCGGCAGCGTTGTCGTAGGCGTACGACAAGTCTCCCGATGCCCCGACGCGGAACGGCAGCGGCTCGTTGTAGTAATTGACCGACTGTGTACCCGTGATCGGCGTGATATTGCCGGTGCTTACCAGACGCGGGCGCACTTGATTGAACTCCGGAAAAACTGTCGCGTTGATGGCGTGATTCGGATCGCGCCAGCCCATGTTCTTCGCCGGATTTGGGGCAGTCTTCGAGGCCGCGTCGTAGGCGAGTTGCAGATCCTGAAACTCGAGCACGAACTCGCGATAGCTATCCTGCGCGGTGGGCATGATGATGTTCGCCCGCCAACTCGTTGGGCCACCATCGGGACGAACCGGCGGTGTGCTGATCGTGCCGCCACCCATCGCGCTGCCATCTTCAGCGCTTCGCCATAGTGAATCTGTCGGCTCGACGACAAGTCCGGCATACAGACCCACCTGCTGGTGTGTCGACGGTCCAAAGTGATCGTGAGTGAACACTGTGCGCAGCGTCCGATCGACGTTTTGACTGTTGACGAGGGGATCGAGATACCAGCGCTGCACGGTTGTTTGCGCGCCCATCCAGGCGGTCGCACACTGCGCCGGCGGATTTGGTCCGGCGCAGATCTCCGCCGGTGGCGCTTTCGGTTGCAGATTCGTCGTCGGACAACCCGGGCACGAGGCCCACGAACCGCCGCTGTTTATTGCGTGCAGTATTTCGCGCACTTCGTCGGGACTAAACGTTCCGTCTTCGTAGTTGAAACCGTTACCCGCGCCGTCGGACGATGTCACGTCGAACTTCACGAGGTGAATATGCTGACCGATGATGTCGGTCGGCGTTCGCACCTGGAAATCGTCAACGAGGTAATAGTTGGGCACCAGATTCGTATGCCAGTACTCGACGATGTCGCCGGAGTTGCCGCGGAAGAAGAGCGGCTCAGGCGCGCGGCCGGAACCACCGGGCGTGTATTGCAGCGTCGGCTTCACGTCGTTCCACAACGTCAACATGCGTTGTTGCGGGAAGTGCCAGCCGGCCTTGTTGAGTCTGACGTTGAGTTGAATCGCAGCGGCCTTGTATCGACGGATGCGCTGTTGTTTCGTAACGGGATCGACGTTGATCGGATTGCCGCTGTCATCAACACCCGGATCGGCGAACGGCGCCCCTAGTTGTGGACCAAGCGGCAAACCGTTGACGATGAAACCGGTCGGCGGCGTGTTCTGCGTCATGTTCGGGGAGACGACTGGAGTGGACGGGCATGCGCCCGCGGTGCCATCCGGCAGGAACGACGGATAGCAACGTGTACTAAAGAACTTGATCGCGACCTTTTCGACGTTCGTGCCGGTTTCGGGAAGCTGCGTCGCTTTGATCGTGGCGAAGTCTTTACTCCAGTCAAACTGATCGTGCTTCTCGTAAGCGATGCTGCCGCCGGTCACGACGTGACGCGGCAGGCCACCATCGAGGAATCCACCGGAGCCATCGGGTGCGAAATCAAACGGCGGATGCGGCGCGCGCATGCCCGCGACGCCGGGAATGAAGAATGGGAAACCGGGGTTGACAGTTACGTTCGCGCCGGTCGGATCGGGCGTTCCGGGAGTCCCGTAAACGATTTGACCGTTTTGAATAAAGACCGCGGAAGGCATCGGCGCCATCGGCAGTGTGGGCATCGGCACGAGGGCGGGCATGGGTGACCCGACTTTGATCTCGCCATCCGGCAGGGCGCGTGTGCCCGCGACCGGCAAACCGTTGGCGTCCAGCGTCGATCCTTCTTCAAACGTGTCGTGCGTTCGCCACATGGCCCACATGCCCGCCGCGAAGTGCGGGTAGAAGTGACAGTGGAAGATCGAATCGCCGACCACCTTGTTGCGATTACCGCTGCCGTTGTAAGTCATCTCGAGCGTGTAACTCGCGCCCGGACTGATCATCTGGCTGTCGAGATAGGAACTGTCGTCGCTGTTCGGCGACTGCAGCCACTGGTGCGCGTGCTGGTGATGCACGTGCGTGGCGACAGTGCCGCCGTGATGGATTCGGAACTTGAGGTGATCGTTGATGTAGCTGTGATAGACGTTCGAGGGATCGTCCGGGTAGTACGCCTTGGTAGCTTTAGGTAGCGGCGCCAGCGTGTACGGAAAACCGCTCGCGTTAGCCGACACTCGCGCATTCGCGCAGTTTGGATTCGGAGTTCCGGTATCGCCGAGTTGTGCGCTGGTGCAGAGCACGGGTGCCGGTGCAGGCGGTGACGGCGGCGTTGATGGAACCGGCGGCGACGCCGGTAAGCTGGCGAACGGCGGTAACACGCTCGAGTTCGCCGGACGATCGACGAGCATCGCCGGATCGCCGACTGACCACGCACTCAGGAAGAACTCTTCAAACTTGCAATCGACGCAACCACCCATCGGTCCAACACCGATGCGGTTTGCATAAACCTCCGCGCCGATACCACCAGTGCCGAAGTTGATCGCGAAGCCATCGAAACCGGCGTTGACGGTGCTCGCCATTTGTGGATCCGTGAACACAGGAAACGCTTGTGTCGCGACCTGACCAACCTCGTGATAGATGATCGTCACTTCGCGATACGGTTGTTTGCGATCCGGCGCGGCGGGGTTTGCGCAGAACAGTGGATCCCCAGCTCCGGAGCCGTTGTTTGCGGCATTACACGGCGGCTCGGGATTGTTCGGTCCAGTGGTCCCCGCAAATCTGCCTGCATCCGGGCCGGTGATAATTGCCGTTAGATCCGTGTAGACAAGATTGTCCTTCGAGTCGAGCATCTTCAGGATCGGCGTGTCGGCGGGAATGGGCGTGCCGTCATCCCACGTCGAGCCCGGGGGATAGACCGCGTTGTAGTTGATCACCGGCTGACCGTTTGCCGTTTTGATCGGATTTCCGCTGCCGTCTTTTTTTGTTGCCAGCGCGAGTTCCTTCTGAGTTACCTGGCTGCGATACCACTCCGCCTTTTCAGGCTGCACGTTGAGGGCGCCGAACAGACCGCGACTTACCTGGCCGAGAGGCGCGGCTTCGTTGTCGCCCATCGAGTAGAGCAGGTAGGTTCCTTCGTTTCTGACGAAGAGAGTGTAGATCTGTGTTTGCGGTGGCATCGGAGTCGGTGCCGGAGTCGTGCTCGCGAGACTGGAGTCGTTGCGGCCGACAAACGAACCGTCGTCATTACTACTGACGGCCCACTCCTGTCCCTGGATGTGCAGGGAAACTTCCTGTGTACCGACAGGCGGATTCTGCGGAGTCGACGCCTGGAAAGCAGAAGGCGGAATCGCGTTCGTAAATGTGATTTGCAGGCAGTCTTTGACATTGGCGCGCAACACGATCGGACGCGGACGTTTGCCCGGGCGTAGTTGAATGTTGGTTCCGGTACCGACGGTGTCTCGTTTTAAAGCGAAGATAAATGCATTCGGAATCGTCGCGCCAAGGCGATTGAGCATGACCGCTTTGGGAATCGCGACGACGTCAGCTTTAACCAACCGAGTGCCGGCTGGACAAGGCGGCGGCGTTGGCGTCGCCTGTGCTGCTGCTGTCGTCGTTGGTGGTGAGGTCGCGGCCGCTGCTTCAGTTTTTACAGCGGGCGTCGTCTCAGACGGTTTCGCGTCAGTCGCGTCGGAAGTCTTTATAGTCGCCGCCGGAATCTTCGCTGGATTTGCGATCGTCGCAGTGCTCGCTTCAACAACTTGTTTGTCGGCTGCGGTGTTCGGCGTTTGCGCACGCACTGTAGTCGCAACGAACAAACTGAGGCCAAGCATTGTCAATGAGGCAACAACGAGTAAGGGGGATCTCAAACCGAGCATGTTTAACTCTCCTTTTTCGACTCTCTTGAATGGCGGACATAAATAGAGTTCAGAAACAAGTGAACACGGGCTCGTGTCGAGGGAGGGAACATTTTGATTTACGCCGGTGTCAGTTTGAGTGGTTAACCAGCAGTGAGAAGAACAGTGCGACTGACCCTGGGTTTAAGACAGGCGAAGCGTAGTTTCGTTTAACCTTCCTGTCAAGGAAAATCCCTCGCTACATCGGTTCTTTAATCAAGATTTCACTTGTGATTGCTGTGAAAACCGGCGTTCCGGTTTTCGCGTTACTTGACGGACGAAAAGCTCTGAACGAGGTCGACGATCTTCGCTGGTGAAGTCAGTCCGTAGGTCCGGGTCCATTGGTCGGACACGGCGTTGCCAATCAAGACCATCGGCGTGTGATCGTTTTTGCTAGCGATCGCGACGCCCAGTGCCTGAAGCAACGAATCAATCTCAGCTTTGTCGCCGGTAACAAAGGTCCAGCCGGGTTCGGCTTTGAACTTCTTCGCGTACTCCTGCAAACGCTCGGGTGTATCGACAGTCGGATCGACGCTGACGGAGATCAACTGCACGTCAACTCCACGCGACCGCGCCTCCTGCTGGACTCGATGAAACGTCGCCGTCAACGAAGGGCAAATCGCCGTACAGGTAGTGAAGAAGAAGTTGATTGCCACGGTCTTGCCTTTGACCAGATCGTGATAGAAGTTGAGCTCCTTCCCGTTCTGGTCGACGACGCGCGTAGTGGGAATTTTTGCGGCACTGAAAGAATAGACTTCGGTTTTTGGAATCGAAGGGTCGGCGATGGGATCGACTGGAGTAGCTTCGGCCGGGAATGGTGCGATCACGGTGCGTCGCAAGTCCATCCCGCACTTCCGGCACTTGCCACGTTTCTTCGACGTGACATCCGGATGCATCGGACACATGTAGACTACTTTTTGTTGAGTGTTCGTGGTCGACGAGCGCGTCGTTTGCGATTTTTGCGCTGTAGCCAGGACCGAACCGAAAAGAATGAATGTGACAAGTAAGACGATCTTGCTCATAAATTTTTCCTTGTTCGACGTCACTGCCCCTTCTTTTGACGATCCTTGACGACGATATTAACCGAAGACGATTCACCCTTCACTCCGAGGTCGTCATACACCACTGCTTTCAGTACGTACTTCCCAGGCTTCGCGTCTTCCCAGGTGAAAGAGTACTTCCCTTCCGGGCCACCGCCGTCAGTTTCCTCGATTCGCTGATCGTTCGCATAGATCTCGATGCGCGTTGCCCAATTGGTGCAGGTGTAATTCAGAGCTACTTCGACGTTCGCCGGTCCAACCAGACTCGCGCCCGCAGTGGGCGCCGTCAGTGTCACGGTTGGTGCTTTGGAGACGCTGAACTTAAACGGCTGCGACTTGGAGACGAGTCCTGCGTCGTCTGTTGCGATAGCCTGAATTTCAGAGACGGCCCGTTGCAGATCGCGCAAATGAAGAGTAAACCGATTGTCTCCAGTCGGTGTGGCTGCCCCCAACAACATCGTGTGCGTATAGCGAAACTCAACACCTTTAATCGATCCGCCAGGGTGAACAGCCTCAGCGACCAGCAGTAGATCTGAGCCCGGTAGGAATATAGACCCGCTTTTC
>DATJKO010000696.1:0-2695 GCA_035491355.1 Pyrinomonadaceae bacterium | reverse complement strand
GCCGCGTTCCTCGAACAGGCGGTCGCCGGCGATGCAGTCCTGTTGGGTGAAGTCGAAGCACTGCTAAGGCGTGAAGAGGAAGCCGGCAGCTTCATGGAGTCGCCTGCTATCGCTTCGCTTCCGCGCCTCGAGCCGCCGTCGCAAATCAGTCACTACCGGATCGAGAAACAGATCGGATCCGGCGGCATGGGTGACGTCTTCAGCGCCTATGATGAAACACTGCGGCGTGTCGTGGCGCTGAAGATGCTTCCGGTTGAGTTTACTTCTGACGCGGAACGAGTGCGCCGTTTTGAACAGGAAGCCTTTGCCGCGTCGCGTCTCAACCATCCGAACATCATCACGATTTTCGAAATCACCCGCGCCGGAGATTCACACTTCATCGTCGAGGAGATTGTTGAGGGCCGAACCTTGCGCGATCTGCTCCGGGATCCGCAGTCAAACGAACCGCAATCGATCGAACTGGAACGTGCGCTCGATATAGCGATTCAGATCGTCCGAGCACTGAAAGCCGCACACACTGCGTGGATCATTCATCGCGACATCAAACCCGAGAATGTCATGGTGCGCGACGACGGCCTGGTGAAAGTGCTTGATTTTGGGATCGCAAAACTTGACGACGACAGTGCGTCGCTCCTTTCGAGAGGCGACACGATGACGTCGGCCGCGTTTCATTCAGCGGAGGCGTCATTGACGATTCCGGGCGCCATCATGGGGACTACCAGTTATATGTCTCCCGAACAGGCGCGCGGTGAACCACTCGATGGCCGTACGGATCTTTTCTCGTTGGGAATCGTGCTTTACGAAATGGTCACCGGTGTCCAGCTCTTCTCGGGCGCAACGCAAGCTGCTGTTCTTCGAAGTCTGAAAGAAAGCAATGGTGTTGTTGCGCCGGACCTCAAGGCGAGGAACATTCCCAAGGAACTTCAACGCATTCTCCGGCGCGCATTGCATAGCGAGCGTGAACTGCGTTACGCCTCGGCGGGTGAGTTCCTTGAAGATCTAACCCGAGTAAAACGGCGGCTTGAAAGCAGGACCGCCCGGAGGATCGTATTCATTAGCGCGCTAACGGTTGTGGTAGCGCTCACAATCGTTGGTGTTGCCGCTTTTCTTTCGGTCAACGAAACATGGGAGGAGAGGATGTTTCGCGACGGACATACAGCGGCAGTGCGGCGCGCTGTCTTTTCACCCGACGGCAAACTACTCGTTTCAGTCGGAGAAGATCACAACGTAATTGTCTGGGACTTCGCACGGCGCATGCGCTTGGCGACACTCGCGGGAAATAGTGGTCCAGTCACGACAGTTGCATTTTCACCTGACGGCAAATGGTTTGTGACTGGAAGCGAGGACCAAACCGCAATTCTTTGGAATGTCGCGGAGCTGAAGCAGGAGATTGTTTGGAACGAACAGCGCGGGCCCGTTCTGGCGGCGAGCTTTTCACCGGACGCATCTCAGCTCGTTTATTCAACGACCAGCGCGTTGATATTGCGAGACGCGAAGTCGTGGACCAAAGAACGAGAGATACCGGGCGGGTTGGAAGCCCACGGCAACTACGTCTTTCTGAAAAACAGCCTGGTTGCCGACAATCATGGCAACCTTTGGGAGTTGGACACGGGACGGAACGGAAGCACCGGTAGGCCGGATTGGATTGGGAATTGGTTGGCCCTTGCTCCCGACGGGAAACATGCGGCTACGCTTGATGCCGACGGATACCTGAAGACTTTCGATCTATCACACCCACAATCCTTGCACGCTCAACATGCCCATAGCGATCATGGACGAGCCATCGAGTATTCGCCTGACGGTAAGCTGATCGCATCCGGTGCTGAACGCGTCTTGTTGTGGGATGCTTCGACTATGACGAGGATTGCGCCTTTGGAATACGATTCGATCGTTTGGTCGGTTGCTTTCTCACCGGATGGGCGCTGGTTGGTTTCGACTCACGGAGACGGTTCGATTCTCATTTGGGACGTGGTCAACCGGGAATTGGAAGCAAACTTGAGACAGCACAGCGGTGGCGTGCGCGCGCTCGCATTTTCGCCAGATGGCAAGCGCCTGGCATCTGCCAGCGAGGACCAATCCGTGATCCTCTGGGACGCGGAGAGCGGACAAAAACAAGCCGTCCTGACGCCGCATCACACACGGGTCGGCGCGGTTGCTTACTCGCCTGACGGTACGTGGCTTGTATCGTCAGATCAGTCTGGCGATGTTATCCGCTACGACTCTGGGCGTGATGTGCCGCGTTGGATTGCAAATGTACGCAAGGATTTATCGTCTTATTGCGTGGCGATTTCGCCTGATGGCCGCCTCGTCGCCTCGAGCTTTGCGATCTACGCTGCCGATACTGGAGCGGCGGTTTTTTACGACCTTGACTCGGCGTGGAGGGGGATTTATAGCGCGGCCTTTACAAAGGACGGCACGAAGCTTCTTGGAGTAAATGATCGCGGGTTTGTTGTTGTGATGGAGACAGGTACGTGGCGGTTGATCGCACGACAGAAGTGGTCTGACGGGCCACTCGTCACGATGAGCTTGTCGCCCGATGACACTCAAATCGTAACGGGCGAAGATGGGAAGACCATTCGCCTGGGAACGATCGTCCCGTTGCGGCAGACCGCGGTAATCGGCCAGCACAGCGCGCGCGTGAAAGCCGTTGCCTTCTCGCCTGATGGAAAGCAGATCGCGTCCGCAGGTGACGACA
>DATJKO010000695.1:0-3824 GCA_035491355.1 Pyrinomonadaceae bacterium | reverse complement strand
GCTCGCAGTCATGCTCGTTACTGGCGCGGGGCTGTTGGTCAAAAGTCTGTGGCGCTTGCAACATGTCGATCTCGGCGTGAATACAAATCGCGTGCTCACGATGCAGTTTGTGTTGCGCGGTCAGCGTTACATTCAACCGCCGCAGGCCCGCGACTTCTTCGCGCGACTGGTCGAGCAGACGCAACACCTGCCGGGAGTGCGCGCCGCTGCCGTAAGCAATTGTCTACCACCCGACTATCACGACTTCTCGAGCGACTTCGCGATCGAGGGACAGGATCCCGCGCAGAATCGCGAGCAACGCGTCGCGTATTTCGTTCGCGTCAGTCCCGACTACTTCCAGGCTTTTCAGATTCCACTGCTCAACGGACGTTTGTTCAATCAGTCTGATACCGCCGATTCAACCGCCGTCGCTTTGATTAACAAGACGTTTGCGCGCCGGTTCTTTCAAGGTGTCGACCCGATCGGTAAACGGATCGACCTCGGTTCAGTTCAGGAGCATGATTGGAACCAGGTTGTTGGTGTGGTTGACGACGTGAAATACAACGGACTCGCGGAAGACGTGCAACCGGCGATCTATCAACCCGCGACGCAAACCGCTTCGTGGGGTATGTCGCTCATTGTGAAGACTGATCTCGCGGATCCTCTCAGCCTGACTCCGGCGATCCGCGAGAAAGTGAGGCAGATCGATCCCGAGTTGCCGATTGCCAACATCAAGACGCTTGACGATCGCGTTGACGTAGCGATGGGTGAATCGAGATTTCGGACTACGTTGATTACCTTGTTTGCGGTTGTTGCTTTGCTGCTCGCGTGTGTTGGAGTTTACGGCGTCATCTCGTATTCGGTGTCGCGCCGCACACATGAATTTGGCGTTCGCGTCGCGCTGGGCGCGCAGCCGGCGGATGTTTTGAAGATGGTGCTGCGGCAGGGACTTGTCTTTGCGGTTCTCGGCGTTGGCGTGGGATTGGCGGGCGGGTTTGCTTTGACAAGATTGATCAGCAACTTGCTGTTTAGGGTTAGTGCAAACGATCCGGTGACCTTCGCCTCAGTTGCGGCGGTGATTATCGCGGTTGCCTTTGTCGCCTGTTACATACCCGCGCGCCGCGCGACAAAAGTTGATCCATTGGTGGCTTTACGGAATGAGTGAGGTGTATCTGTGTTGAAAGAAATTCGTTACGCAATGCGTTCGCTGTTGCAACGGCCTGGGTTCTCATTGGTCGCAATCATGACGCTGGCCCTCGGCATTGGCGCCAACACGGCGATCTTCAGTCTGGTTAACACGGTGTTGTTGCGCTCGATGCCGGTCGAGCATGCCGACCAGGTCTTTGCGATGAACATGCGTCGCCAAGACGATTCGATGTCGGCGCTCTCGTATACCAACTTCATCGACTTTCGCGATCGCAACGAAGTCTTGTCCGGGCTGCTGGTCTACCGGTTCGTGCCGTTGGCCCTGAGTCGGTCGGGTGGGAACGAACGGATCTGGGGTTACGAAGTATCGGGCAACTACTTCGACGTGCTCGGAGTGAAAGCGCTGTACGGCCGCACCTTCCTTCCTGAAGAAGACAAGACCCGGCTGACGCATCCCGTCGTCGTTCTGAGTTACGACGGCTGGCAGCGACGCTTCAACGGTGACCCGTCGATCGTCGGCAAAGACATTCTCATCAACAACAATCAGTTTCGCGTTATCGGCATCACGCCCAAGGCGTTCAAAGGCACGGAACAGGTTTACGAAGCGGAACTCTGGGTGCCGGCAATGATGATGGGCTGGGTCG
The DNA here is from genome assembly GCA_035491355.1 of Pyrinomonadaceae bacterium. Taxonomy (GTDB): domain Bacteria; phylum Acidobacteriota; class Blastocatellia; order Pyrinomonadales; family Pyrinomonadaceae; genus PSRF01. The sequence continues at coordinate 2,055 of DATJKO010000695.1, read as the reverse complement.
AACCCGGCTCCAACTCACTGGACCACCGCGATGACAACAACTTCTTCGGCGTCGCTCGTCTCAAACCAGGAATCAACGCGGCGCAAGCCGAAGCGTCGTTGAACATCCTGGCCGAACAACTCGCGAAAGAGTATCCCGACGATAACGAGGGACAATCAATCAGGCTAGGACCATCGGGGTTCATCATTCCGGAGTTGCGCGGCGCAGTAGTGAGTTTCACCTGGGTACTGATGGGTGCGGTCGCACTCGTGTTGCTCGTGACGTGCACCAACCTTGCCGGTCTCCTGCTCGCGCGCGCCACTGATCGACGGCGTGAGATCGCGATCCGTTTGGCGATGGGTGCGAGTCGCGCACGTCTGATCCGGCAATTGCTGACGGAGAGTTTACTGCTCTCAATCGTCGGCGGTGCGGCAGGTCTGTTTCTCGCAATCTGGATCGTGAAGGCGTTGCTGGCCTTCAAACCGCCAATCGATTTTCCGTTAACGATCGATCTGGGGCTCGACTGGCGCGTGCTGCTGTTTTCGATGGGCGTGTCGCTCGTGGCGGGCGCGATCTTTGGTTTGGCTCCGGCGTTGCAGTCCACGCGGCCCAACCTGCTGCACGCGTTGAAAGACACCTCAGCGCAGGGCGGTGCGGGGCGGACGCGTTTGCGCAGTGTTCTCGTCGTCGCCCAGATTGCGATTTCGCTGGTCGTGCTGATCGCCGCGGGGCTCGTTGTGCGCACGCTGCAACAACTGCAAACAATGAATCCCGGATTCGAACCGCAAAACGCGTTGACGATGTCGTTCGACCTCAGCTTGCAGGGCTACGACCGGGCGCGCGGACAACAGTTCTACCGTCAGGTCGTCGAGCGCGTACGTACGGTGCCGGGTGTGAAGTCGGCGGCCGTGTCGAGCTACATCCCGCTTAGTTTGAACTACAACAGTCGCGGCATTTACGTGGAAGGCGAGCCCGTCGTGCGCGGGGCCAACACGCCGATCGCGATGAATGCTTCGGTCGGTCCGCGTTACTTCGAAACGATGGCGACACCGATCGTCTACGGGCGCGAGTTTACGGAGCAGGACGTCGAGAAATCGCAGCAGGTCGCGATCGTGAACGAGACGTTTGTACGACGGTTGATGCCGGCGGTGAAGACGCCGGCGGAAGCGATTGGTAAACGGATCGCTTTCGGTAGTGCGACCGAACCGTTCATGCAGATCGTTGGCGTGGCGCGCGACGGCAAGTATTTCAACATCGCCGAAGATCCGCGGACGTTCATCTGGACGCCGCTGACACAGGACTACATGTCGAGTGGTTCGCTGATGGTCCGTACGGAGGGGAATCCGGAATCGGTGTTTGCGGCGATACGCAGTCAGGTGCAAACGCTCGATCCGAACCTGCCGCTGTTTGAAGTGAAGACGTTGACGGAGCACATGCGATTCGCGCTGTTTCCCGCGCGCGTCGCGGCGATTGTGCTGGGCGTATTCGGACTTGTCGCGTTGCTGCTTTCCGCGATCGGCATATACGGCATCACGTCGTATGCAGTCTCGCAGCGCACGCATGAGATCGGGATTCGCATGGCGCTGGGCGCACAGCTGGGCGACGTGCTGCGGCTCGTCCTGACGCATGGTTTGAAACTCACGCTGATCGGCGCGGCCATCGGATTGGCGGGCGCATACCTGGCCACGCGCGCGATCAGAAGTGTGCTTTACGGCGTCAGCGCAACGGATCCGCTGACGTTCGTTTCAGTGTCGGTGTTATTGATTGGAGTGGCGCTGTTCGCGTGTTACGTCCCGGCTCGGCGCGCGACGAAGGTCGATCCAATGATCGCATTACGAAACGAGTAATGGTTATGGAAAATCTGTTCAAAGATATTCGCTACGGCGTACGCAGTTTCCTCAAACGTCCGGGCTTTCTGGCGATCGCGCTGTCGACTCTGGCGCTGGGCATCGGGGCGACGACTGCGATGTTCACTGTCGTGAACTCGATCCTGCTGCGGCCGCTGCAATTTCCGGAACCCGAACGCATCGTTTTGCTCGAGAGCATAAACCCGGCGATGGGGGCCGACGGTAGCAA
>DATJKO010000694.1:0-5934 GCA_035491355.1 Pyrinomonadaceae bacterium | reverse complement strand
ATTACAAGGCCTTCATTGAACCCGGCAAGGTCAAGGTTCCTTTCCTGTCTCAACCACCGCGCCATTACCTCGGCGTCGCCTGGTATCAACGAGATATCGATATCCTTCAATTCCAGGCCGCGCGCCGGTTCATGCTGACTCTCGAACGTCCTCATTGGGAAACGACACTTTGGGTCGATGGCAAGAAGATCGGATCCGATCGCAGTCTGGTTGCGCCACACATCTACGAGCTGGGCACGCTTACACCGGGCCGCCACCAGATCACTATTCGCGTCGACAATCGCCTGATCATGCCTTACCGGCCCGATGCGCACAGCGTTTCAGATTCACTTGGCACAACCTGGAACGGGATCGTCGGTCGAATCGAACTCAATGACACCGGCAGAGTTTGGATCGACAGTGCGCAGGTGTTTCCAAACCTCGCGGCCAAAACGATGCTGATCAAGGTCCGCATCGGCAATCAAACCGGACTGAGTGGCTCGGGAACGCTGACGGCGATCTGGCCGGACATCGGTGTCGTGCCGGTGACGTGGGATGAACGCGGCGGTACGGCCGAAGTTGAGGTGCCACTTCGTTTGGACCAGGAGACCTGGGATGAGTTTAAGCCGAAGTTGCATCCACTCAGATTGTGGTTACGCGGAACGGGCTTTGAAGAGTATTACGATTTGAAGGTGGGATTGCGTGAGTTGAAAGCAGTGGGAAAAGAGTTTCGACTCAACGACCACCCGATCATGTTTCGCGGCACTCACAACGGAGGCGACTTTCCGCTCACCGGTTATCCACCGACTGACGTCGCGTCGTGGAAGAAGATATTCGAGACGTGCAAGAAGTGGGGCTTGAACCACATGCGGTTTCATTCATGGACGCCGCCGGAAGCCGCCTTTGAAGCAGCCGATCAGATCGGCTTCTACTTCCAGGTTGAACCAGGAATGTGGAATGAGATCAGCCCCGGAACGCCGATGGAGGAGATGCTCTACCAGGAAACTGATCGGATGATCAAGGCTTACGGAAATCATCCTTCGTTCCTGCTGCTGTCTGCGAGCAATGAACCGAAAGGGAAGTGGCACGAATCGTTGTCGCGATGGGTGGCCCACTATCGGAAAGAGGATCCGCGCCGGCTGTACACCACGGGGACAGGTCACACGGAAAGGGATCTGCCGGATCTTACGGAAGGAACCGATTACCTGGCTGTCCAGCGGATCGGGACAAAGTTGCTCCGTCGCGAATCCGGGTGGTTTGGGCGCGATTATTCAGAAGCGCTCGTCGACGTCGACTCACCCGTAATCTCTCACGAGGTGGGCCAGTGGGCCGCCTATCCCGATCTGGAGCTCGGTAAGAAGTTCACCGGCTACATGCAGCCGTCGAACTACGACATTTTTCGCGAGTCGTTGAAGGCTCATGGACTGCTCGAGTACAACAAGGCGTTTGCCTTCAACTCCGGAAAATTTCAACTAGCCGCTTACAAAGAAGAGATTGAAGCGAACCTGCGTACGCCTGGTCTCAGCGGCTATCAATTGCTGGACCTTCACGACTACCTGGGCCAGGGCACCTCGTTCGTCGGTCTGGTTGATGCGTTCTGGGATCCAAAGCCTTACGTCACTGCCGAAGAGTTCAAGAAGTTTTCGAACTTCACTGTGCCGTTGGCGCGCATGCGCCAGCGGATCTTTACCAATGCTGAGATGCTCGACGTTGACGTGGAGTTAGCGCACTACGGACCGGAGCCTATCGAGAAGGGCATGGCTGTCTGGAGAATTGTAGGTACGAGTTTCAAGGGCGAATGGGAACCGCGGCAGATTCCGATTGGCAAGAATATTCCGTTGGGAAAGATAACCGTCGATCTCTTCAAGATCAGCCGGGCCGGGGAATTCAAGCTGATAGTTACGTTTGCGCCGGAGTCGTTGTTCAATCCGGTGACTCGCACGATCATCGAGGGACCAAAGGCGGTCAAGGGAGTGACTTACTTCGAGAACGACTGGAACTTCTGGGTGTATCCCGCGGGCGATCCCGAGGAAAGCGATATGCGCGACGCGACGCCGGGAGTGGATGCGGACCCTTGTCCGCAATCACGCGATCCGCAGCTTGTCATCACGAGTTCGTGGGATGAAGCGGAGGCGAAGTTGGCTGCCGGTGCTCGCGTACTATTCATTGCGCGGACGACGAACCTCGACTGGAACAGTCCACCACTCGATTCCACTCCCATCTTCTGGAACCGGCAAGTGTTTCCAGCCTGGAGCCGCATGTTGGGACTTTGGATCAAACGGGAAGCCGGCGACTCGAAGAACAACATGCTAAGCCGGTTCCCCACCAACACGTATTTCGATTGGCAATGGGCCGAGATCATTCAGAACGTGCGCGCCGTAAATATGGATCGACTGCCGCCGGAACTCGAACCAGTGGTTTGGGCCATCGACGACTGGAATCGAAACTACAAGCTCGGCCTGCTTTTCGAAGTTGGAGTTGGCGACGGACGGTTATTAATCTCAGCTTTCGACGTTGAGAACCCGAGAAGTATGAGTCCGGTTGCGCGCCAACTTCGCTATTCCTTATTGAAGTACATTCGCAGCGATTGTTTTCAGCCGAAGATCAACTTGCCCGCTGAACAACTGCGCACGCTGTTCTTCGACACGCGCGTTATGCGATCGCTCGGCGCGACTGCGGAAGTAAACGGTGCGGCCGCCGGTTCTGCGATCGACGGCGATCCAAATACTTTTATCCTCGTAGGCAGGCAGGACGATCCGTATCGCGAGCCGGTAGATCTGAAGATCACTTTCAACGCGCCGGTCACGATGTCGGGCGTCGTTTTGATGCCGCGCCAGAATCATCGCGAACACGAAGGCGACATTCACACCTGCGTTCTGCAGGTCAGCGATGATGGTGAGGATTGGCGTGAAGTCGCACGTGGCGAATTGTTGTCGACCTTTGCGCCGCAGCAGATTGAGTTCACGAGGAGCGTCACCGCGCGTTATCTGAAACTCGTCTCGCTGTCCGGCTTCGGCGATGATAAAACAACATCGCTGGCGGAGTTGGCGGTGATTCAGACGGATAAAAGACCGAAACCAAAATCAGCGCCACGCGCGAAACCGTGAAGCGACATGTAGACACTTCTAGACAGTCCCGACCCTCAACGTCCACAAACGTCGACATTAATCTCACTCAACATTCGTAAGTCGCAGTTTTCTAGCCTGACTCGCAGTGAAACGAAGTGAACTTATTGAGAGTAATAGCCGGGACGGGTGCGTGCTACCAACTCCGGCCGGTTGGCGATCGAGACGTTGACCCAGCGCCAACTGCCATCACGCGCGTCGTTTGTCGGTTTGTAGCCCAGGCTGTAGACGTTACCCAGATCGTTGATGACCTGCTCGTAAACCCCATTCAGATCAGATAACTTGCGAGCGCGATAATAAAAGCCGCCACTCTCCTGGGCGAGCAGATCAAGTGTTCGCCGCGCGTTCTCAAACGCGTCCTTCATGAACGACGAGTCGTCCGTGTCCAGATGGATCGGCACGATCAGCGTATCACTCTGTCGCACCTGTTCCAGCAGATCGGCGAAAGTTACGGTCGAACCAAGCGCTGGAGCAAAACGCATCAAACCTCCGTCGAGGCCGTCAGTCATCAACACCACCGCGCGACGTCGTTCCAGGGATTTTTCTCCAATTACATTATTGAGGACATATTTCACCGCATCCCAGACGCGCGAACCGCCGGCGCCTTCCATCGTCATCGCACGCGCCATTAGTTGCGCTCGGTCCAGGGTGAGTGGTGAGACGATATTCACCGAATCAGAAAAAGTAACGATCGCGAGTCTGTCGGTTGGACGCGCGGCTTGAATAAATCGCAGCGTCGATTTCTTGATCAAGTCACGTTTGTCCTCAGTGGATCCTGACAAGTCGATTAACAACACGAGGTCAAACGGTACGTGAGTCGAGGCGAAGTAGGAGATGGTCTGTTCCTGGTCGTTTTCCAGGACGTGGAAGTCTTCCTTGGTTAGTGAGCCCACGAACATCTTCAACTTGCTGTTGAAGACGCTGACGTTCAGGTTTACGAGGTTAGTTTCCGTTTTTATAACGTCGCCCGGATCGACTTCATTCGGATCGAGCTGAGTAGAGTCGATCGCCTTCGCGAGTGAGTCGGTTAACTGTTTAGAGAGTTGGCTGGTCGGTGGCTGGCGTGCCTTCACGAGCGGTTTGCCGTACGTGCGTTCGAGACCTTTGATGTAGTAGTCGATCTCGGGCAGTCCATACTCCTTACGGCGTGCGTCAAGGTTTGCGGGATCGTCGATCGGATAAAGAATCAGAAAGCCGCTCATGCTGACGGCCTGTGTGCCGAAGAGCTGTTTCATTCCGGCACTTACGCGCAGCCGGTCATACACTCCGGCGAATTCTGATTTCTGACTGGGATCCTTCTTCAGCATGCCAACGATCACCGGCAGTAGATCGCGTTGGAGTTCAAAAGTGCCGCTGTTAAGGATTCGGAACGCGGCCACCACGCCCTCGCGATCGACGAGTGCACTGGTGGGCCAGCCGTTCGCCTTCAGTATTTCGCAGAGTTTGGTCGTGTTCGTGTCGTAAAGCTTGTGGAGTTTCTCCTTGTCTGATTGTTTTGTCTGATCCTTTTCGACGACTTGTAACAGCAGCTCGCGTTGCTTGTCGGCCATCTTGAGCAGTTGCTCCTTGAGCTTCTTGTCGACTTGCGGAGGGGGCGGCGAATCGATCCGCGCCATCATCTGTTTCACATCCTCCTGTGTGAGACATGACTGCGCGTTCGCCGCGACCGAACCACAGGCGAGCAGGATCAATGCGAGTAAAAGAGGTTTCATCAGCACGGCAATAATAACTTAACTGAAAAAGTTTGCGCTGCGGTAATACGGCGGAGAGTTCAGCAACTTCTCCGTACGACAGTGGCTTTGGACAAAAGTCTTTTTGAGAGCATCGTCTTCTCTGCGTGCGCTGCGTTATCTCCGCGTCTCTACGTTGAAAAAGCCTTTAACCGCAGAGCACGCTGAGATAGCGCGGAGTGCCGCAGAGAAGCAAATAAGCTTCGGGACTTTGGGCAAAGCCTACGGCAGCAATTTTACGCAACCATCGTTCGTTCCTCGAACCGGAAGTCACGGCGATGTTTGCAACTCGACCTACGCAATCTTAAAAGGAAAAGGAAATGAACAAGAATCTGTTTGTGAAAAAGATGGCGGCGCTCGCGAGGTACGGGACGATGGCGCGCGCCGAGCTGATCGCTCCGGCAATCCGCTTCGCCGAGCAGGGCTTCGCGCTCGATCAGGGCGACGCGGACATGTTCGCGACCGCGACCGAGGCGTTCAAGGTCGATCCGGCGACGACGGCGATCTTCCTCAAGCCCGGCGGCCAGGCCTACGTCGCAGGCGATCGACTGATCCAGAAGGACCTCGGCGCGACGCTGCGCCAGATCCGCGAAGCCGGCGCCGCCGGCTTCTACAAGGGCCCGGTGGCGCGCGCGATCGTCGCCTCGAGCAGCGCCGGCAACGGCCTCATCACCGAGGCCGACCTCGACCAGTACACGACTCGCGAGCTGGCACCGATCGAGTGCGACTACCGCGGCTTTCACATCGTCTCGGCGCCGCCGCCGAGCTCGGGCGGGGTCATCCTCTGCGAGATCCTCAACGTCCTCGAGGGTTATCCGCTCAAGGACTGGGGCTTCCGCTCGGCGCAGGCAGTGCACGTGCAGATCGAGGCGATGCGCCACGCCTACGTCGACCGCAACAGCTACCTCGGCGATCCCGACTTCGTCAAGAACCCGCTCGACCGCCTCCTCGACAAGGCGTACGCGGCGAAGATTCGCGCCGCGATCGATCCACAGAAGGCGGCAGTCTCGAAGGACCTGAAGCCCGGCGTCGCGCCGCACGAAGGCAGCAACACCACGCACTACTCGATCGTCGACGGCAACGGCAACGCCGTCTCGGTG
>DATJKO010000693.1:0-3951 GCA_035491355.1 Pyrinomonadaceae bacterium | reverse complement strand
AGCATCACGCTGTTTAGCGCTGGTGCTCCAGCAACCGCGACCGTCGCCGGTTCGCCTTACGCAATCGTTCCCAGCGCTGCCGTCGGCACTGGTCTCGACAACTACAACATCAGCTACGTCAACGGCTCACTCACAGTCAATCAAAAAGCCTTGACGATCACCGCCAGCAACAAGACCAAGACCTACGGCGACACTGTCACGTTCGACACCACCGTTCCGTCGACTGACTTCACAGTCGGCGCCGGACTGATCAACGGCGACACCGTCGCCAGCATCACGCTTACCAGCGCTGGTGCGGCCGCCGGAGCGCCTGTTTCAGGTTCGCCTTACAGCATTGTTCCCAGCGCCGCCCTCGGTACTGGCCTTGGCAACTACAACATCAGCTACGTCAATGGAACCTTGACGGTTAACAAGGCGTCGCTGACCATCACGGCATCAAGCCACACGATCACGTTCAACGATCCGGTTCCAACCATCACTGCCAGCTACTCCGGCTTTGTCGCAGGCGACGATCCAACCGATCTCACGGTCCAGCCCACGTGCTCGACGACCTACACAGTCGGTTCACTCATCGGTACCTATCCGACGAAGTGCGAGAATGCTGTCACGGGTAACTACAACATCACCTATGTGAATGGCACGGTCACAGTCGTCACCGCGTGCAGCGCGTTCAACGGCTTCCTGTCCCCAATCGGCGGCGCCGTCGAACTCGGCACTGGCGGCAGCTTCGCCGATCCAGTAAGAGCATTTAAGTTGAACAGCACGATCCCGGTGAAATTCAACGCGGTCTGCTTTGGCGTACCGCTGACCACCGGCATCCATACTTTGGAAGCCATCAAGTACAGCAATTCCACGACGTCTGACCCCGCGATCGACGCCACGCCAACAGACGCGGCTACCACCGGGAACCAGTTCCGCGTGACCGGTACTGAGTGGCACTTCAACCTCAACACGAAAGCTCTGGGTGGTAACGGCCAGGGCAAATGGTTGCTGAAGGCAACACTCTTTGACGGCAGCACTTACACTGTCTGGGTAGAAATAAAGAAATAGCCGCCCGAACACACGAAGATCCGTGTGCCTAAAACACGCAATAGGCACACGGATCTTTAAGCCTTACACAAAAATCCGCACCACTACCCACGCAATCACAAGACTGACAAACCCGCCGGAGAACGTAAACGCCCGTTCCGCAGGTTGACTGTTGCGTTGCATGAGCGCGCGCATGATCACCACGCCACACTTCCAGCCGTCATGCTGATACAGCGGCAACATATTTCCCGCCGCGAGCAGCAGATTCAACCAGCCAAACATCGTCCCATACGTCAGCAGTCCGGCGACGGTATTGAACACCACACCGCCCAGGTGAACCAGTAACTGTGCCCGCAGCGATCGTTCCTGCAACGCGGTACCGTCAAGCATGACAAACGATCCAACCGGCAGCGCACGAAAGTTAAACCGGATGCCACCGACACGAAAGCCAAACAGCTTCGGCCCCATTCCGAGTCCCAACTCGGACGCCGGCACACGGCTCCACCGCGCAGCGGCGAGATGCCCCAGCTCGTGAATGATCATGGCCAGTGCAGCGAAAAAGATTAAGAAGAGTATGAGCAACATAACCAGTCCGGAGACTCCTCCAGACTGGCGCATGTTCAAGACGCGTGCCCTAAAGGACCTAAGAGAAACGGCAGGAAAACCAGGCAAGTACTACCAGAAGTGACGAAAATTGTGACCGCGGATTCGACAAATTCTGGCCCACGAAACGAGAACTAACAAAACCGGGCCTCGACCACATCACCAATTCGCCTTCCGCGTTGCTCCGTGAGTTGCGGATAGGTGGCGTGCTCCGCCGTCAAACCGCTGATCCCGAGCGTCTGCTCGGCGGCCTCGATATCGCTCTCGTCGCCTTCGATCTCCATGAACAGCCCAAACGGAAGTTCATCGATTACCACTTCCGTGCGCCCGAGGCGCCACGTCTGCCGGCGCTTCTCGTAAAGCAACACGGGCACAAAACCAAGCGCGTCAAGTATCAATGCCATTGCCGACGGATCATCGACCGCAGTCTCGTCTTCACGCTGACGCTTGATCGCCGACGACCGTGGAAAGCGTTCTTTGTAAGTCAGCGTCGCTTTCCCGTTTACACGTCGCAGACGCAACACCGCTGTCTCGCGCAACGCACCGCCGCCGTAGATCGTGTTCTCTTCAAACTCCTCGCCACGATCTTCAGCGCCCACCTCGTGCAACCGTCGCAACACGTCATCCCGTTCCGCAACCGTCAGCCTGTACTTCTTCTCGACTTCGATCATGCTTGTCGCACCCAGCGCCACGCCTCGGGCAGCGACGCCCGCTTGCCGTACATCAACATCCCGACGCGATACACACGCGACGCAAACCACATGATGAGAAGCACGGTGCTGAATCCAATCACCAACGACAATGCGATCTGCCAAAACGGAGGCGTCTGAGTCACGATACGAACCAGCATTGCCACCGGCGCCGAAAAGGGCAGCATCGATACCCAAAACGAAAACTGAGAGTCAGGACTGCGACTCACCGGCAGGAACAGATAGAAACTCACGACCAGGATCAGGATGATCGGCATCGCCAATTGACCACCCTCTTGCGCGGTCGTGACCATCGATCCAACGAGTGCATAGATCGTCGCGTAGATGAAGTAGCCGAGGAGAAAGAACAGTGCAAAGTAGATGTAGTGAGAAAACGGAATCTTCGGAATGGTCGCCGGCACGCCACGCGACAACAGCAGATTCACGCCATAAAACGCGAACACCGAAAACGCTGTCGCCCAGATACACAGTTGCGTCAACGCCACCAACGATACGCCGACGAGCTTGCCCATCATCAACGTGAACGGCTTGATGGACGAGAACAGTATTTCCGCAATGCGCGTCTCTTTCTCTTCAATCACCGCCCCGAGAATGACCTGCCCGTACATCAGAATCGCGAGATACATGATGAACCCGACACCAAACACCAGCACGAAACTGGCGCCCGAGTCGCGTTCCTCGCCGGCCGCACTGACTTTCACGGCGTCCAAATCGACCTGCTTGAACAGATCCTTCGTCGTCTCGGGCGGGACATGCGCTTGCGCCAGGCGTTGCTCGCGGACGGCACGCGTCAAAGTCGAATGAAGAATCCCCCGCGACAACATGTCGCCGGGATTGTTGTTGAAAAACTTCGCTTCGCCGGTGCTGATGAAATCCGGCGGCAGAATGACGTAGCCATCGATCTGTCGCGCCAGTAACTGCTGATCGAGTCCGGCCCGCACATCTTCCGCGGAACGTCCTTCTGTCTTTACTTCCGTGAGTTCAAACTGGCGGGCAGCCATTCGCGGCAGCCCACGGCGCGACGGCGTCGCGGCCTGCGGCTCCGGGGTAGGCTGTTGCGCAGCCTCTTCGGCTTCCTCGTTCGTAAACGCAGCTTTCAGCGGCGCGAACATCTTGCCCGTCTGATCTACAACCGCGACGCGCAGTGGACCACCGGCGTCGATGTTCAGGATGATCGCCGGCACAATCGCAAAGAGCGACATGACGAGCGGCAGCAGGACCGTCGACACGATGAACATCTTCGCCCGCACTCGCTGCACGTATTCGCGTTTGACTACCGCCAGAAACTTTCTCATTGGTGTTCAGTGACTTTCGTGATGAAGATGTCGTTCAGACTTGGTTCGACCATTTCAAACCTCCCGATAATCGCTCCGGAATCGATCAAGCGGCGCAGCAGTGTTTGGGCGTTCGCGCCGGGCGCAAGCAGCGCCTGCGCTTCGTCTGCATGTCGCACAACCTTGCTGACCAGTGCCGGATCGTCGAGCACGCCGTCGCCGCCTTCGCAACGCACTGCTATGGCGTTTCGCCCGAAGCTGCTCTTCAACTCGCGCAGGCTGCCCTCGAGAACTTTTTCCGAACGATTGATCAAACAGATGTCGTCGCAGATCTT
>DATJKO010000692.1:0-4307 GCA_035491355.1 Pyrinomonadaceae bacterium | reverse complement strand
ACCAATCTGGACTTACGAAGCAGGCGAATCGATCGAATCGTCGGCCGCGATCGTCGGCGGAACGGTCTTCGTCGGCTCACAGAAAGGCGAACTCGTCGCGCTCAGTCTCGATAACGGCAACGTCTACTGGAAGTATGTGACGGGAAATCCGATCGGTGAATCGTCTCCAGCCTACAGCGGCGGCGTGGTTTACGTTGGCGACCTCGGCGGAGTGTTCCATGCCGTAAACGCGTCGGACGGCAAACGACTCTGGACCGTAAAAGCCGGAAGCGAAATAAAATCGTCGCCAGTTGTCTACGGCGATCGCGTTCTGATTGGTTCCTACGACGAAAATCTTTATTGCATTTCGACGAAAGACGGATCGATTCTTTGGAAGTTCAAGACCAACGGTCCGGTCCACGCGACTCCCAGCATCGCCAGCGGCCTGGCGTTCGTCACGGGCTGCGACGCCGTGTTTCGTGCGATTCGCATCTCCGACGGCAAGGAAGTCTTCAACGTCTCGTCCGGTGCTTACACCGGAGCTTCACCAGCGCTTCGTGCCGGCATGGCCTACTACGGGACGTTTGAGAATGAAGTGCTCGGCGTCAGCCTCGCACAGAAACAGATCGTCTGGCACTACGAGCATCCGCAGCGGAAGTATCCCTACTACTCATCAGCGGCAGTCACCGCCTCGCGAATCGTACTTGGTGGCCGCGACAAGCTGGTCCACGGTCTAAATCCAAACGGCAAGGTGGCCTGGACGTTCACGACGCGCGCGCGTGTTGAATCTTCGCCGGCGATCGCCGGTGGCCGAGTTTACGTAGGTTCGAATGACGGACGTTTCTACGTTTTGGCACTGACGAACGGCGCCAAGCTGTGGGAATTCAATGCCGGCGCGCCACTCGCAGCGTCTCCAGCTATTGCGAACGGAAGAATCGTGATTGGAACGTTGGACGGGCGATTGTACTGCTTTGGATAATCTTTTGTACTTTGTTCTTTGTACTTTGTTCTTTGTGCTTAGTTCTTTGTGCTTTGTACTTTGTTCCTATGCTAACTAGCGCCGTTCAACTCAAAGTAGCGCGTGGAATAACCAAGTACAAAGAACTAAGTACTAAGTACAAAGCACAAAGAACCAAGTACAAAGCACAAAGAACCAAGATCTAAAATCACTTCACCAAAGCAATAGCCTCAATCTCAATGCGCGCACCACGCGGTAAGGCCGCAACCTGCACTGTCGTACGCGCCGGCGGGTCGCCTTTGAACTTCGCGCGATACAGCTCATTCATCTTGTTGTAGTCATTCATGTCGGCGAGGAACACAGTCGCTTTCACCATGTTATCGACATTGCTGCCCGACGCTTCGAGCACAGCGGTCAGGTTGCGAAAGACCTGCTCGAACTGAGCTTCGAATCCGTCCGCTAATTGTCCGGTCTTCGCATCGAGCCCGATCTGTCCAGACGTGAAAACGAGATCGCCAACGACTATCGCCGGCGTGAAGATGCCGTTTGGAGGACCGGTCTTCACGGCGCGACGTTTCGGAGCCTGGGCGTCGACGACGGCGCAGATGCAGGCAATAGCCACGGCGCTGAGCACCAGTTTCTTCATCACTTGTGACCTCCAAAGTATTTCGCAATCGTCGTCTGCGCCGGTTTCTTCGTCGCCAGCGAAACTACAACCATCAACAACGTCGAGATCAGGACCATCGGCACGACCGGCATGAATCCGAAGACAGCAGTTCCGCCGGGCGTTCGCGACAGGACTTCAAATCCGCCGAGCGTCCCGAAGATTATGTTTGGGTTCGCGCCGGGCGTGGGCGCAGGCGCCGGAACAGACGACTGAAACGCGGCGACGGCAATGACTGACGCCGCGGTCCAAAGCGTCACTGCCAGTGCACCCCACTTGGTGCTGCCCCGCCAGAACAGCGCGGCGATCAAGAGTGGTGATAACGCAGCGAAACCGGAAAATGCGTACTGAATAGCGAGCTCGAAGATGGTCTCGGGCGCTTGCAAAGCAATGACGTAGGCAAACAGCGTAATGAGGATGATGAAGATGCGCCCCGTCTGGACCTGCACCGACTCGCCGAAGCGAGTCTTCCCGCCGTAGAAGGCGAAGACGTCCTCCGTGAACATAGTCGATAGAGCTAAGATTTGTGAGTCGCTCGCCATCACAGCGGCCATGATTCCCGCGCCCAGCAATCCCGCGAGCCACAGCGGCGCGTATCGTTGCAACAGCAACATGATCACGTCGTCGCCGGCCAACTTGTCGCGCAACTCATCGCGCTGCTCCGGCTGCATTGCCTTTCCCTGTGTCGCCAGCACCCGCCGCGCCTCTTGCTTCTCTTGAATCTGCGGCATGGTCACGCGGTTCGCCATCACGCCGAGAAACACGCACGGGAGCCAGATCGCGAGAATACAAATCGGGTAGAAGATCACGGTCTTCTTGAACTGCGTGATCTTTCGCGCGGTGAGACAGAAGATCAGGATGTGTGGAAACGCGATCGCCGACAGCGGAATGAACGTGTAACTGAAAAAGTAGTACGGAGAGATCCGTTCGCGCGTGAGCAATGGCGCCAGCGGCGACGCTTGCATCGCCTGTGCGGCGGCGCGAAAACCTCCCATGCCGTAACCAATAACGATCAAAGCGACCGCTCCGAATGCCAGGAACAGCACGGTCTGAAACGTGTTCACCCAGGCCGTGCCGCGCATACCGCCAAAGAACACGTAGCTCATCACCACCATCGCGACGATCGCGCCGCCAAACCAGAACGGCACCGCACCGCCGCTGATCGTGTAGAGCGTTGTGCCGCCGCCCATGATGCCGATGATGATGTAGGGCACGAGCATCGCCGCCTGCACCACGAAGATCAGTGTCCCGATGTGGCTGCATTCCCACCGATCGCGAAACATCTGCACCGGAGTCATGAAGCCGTACTTCTTGCCGAGCGCCCAAACACGCGTGCCGACCAAAAAGATCGTCAACGGAATCACCAGTCCCGACGACGACGCCATCAAACCAAACGTGACGATGCCATTCGTGAACGCGTGCCCGGACGATCCGAGGATCGCGAACGCCGTCATGTTCGTGCCGAACAGTGAAAAAAGAAATACGAATGGGCCGAGTGAGCGGCTGGCGAGAAAGTAATCCTCGGCTTCCTCCTTACCTCTCGCACGCCGGAAAGCAAAGATGCCGATGTAGAGAACGGCTGCGAGATAAAGAAAGACTACGATTGCCGGTATCAACGTGCGCCGCCCTCCTCGCGCTCAGCTTCTTCCACTTCTTGTTCAAGATGCGACGGCCAGGCAAACGTCACCAGAAGCCACATCAGCAAGGCCGCGGCCACGGAAAAACAGCCGTGATAGAAGAGACCAATTGGGATGAAACCGAAGACGAGATGTGAAGAGCGCCAGAACCAAATGTCCTGGTGCAAGATGTAGAGTGCAACGACAGCAACGACGAGCAGGATTCGTTTCATTCTGCGGTGGTCGCGAACCCTAACACAGACTACACGGATCAATCAAGAATCCGTGTAACGGGTAGTGATGCAGTTTAAGATTCCCGCAAAGGCGCCAAGAGAATCAATGAACTCAGGGTGTTCTTTCTTTTCTCTGCGGGTGATGTCTTAAATTGAAGGTATTTCTCTGCGGTCTCTGCGGATCCTCGGCGTCTCTGCGTTGAAACGGCCTTTTAACGCAGAGTGCGCAGAGAATACGCAGAGGACCGCAGAGAAAACTGTGGGTATTAGGGAGCTAATCCGCAGAAACTGCTTCGATGATGCTATACGCCGACCTGGTCGGAAGAATGCGCGTCAAACGAAGTCCCGCGCGCTTGAAGAGATCTTCGTACTCCGCCGCGGTCCGTTCTTTACCGCCCGGTGAAACGAGCATCTCGATATCCATCAACTTGCCGAAGTCCTGGTTGTTGCCATCAGCAATCACGGACTCGACCAGCAACACGCGGCCGCCTGGATTCATCGCCCGCTTGATGTTTCGCAGGATCGTGAGCGCGCGTTCGTCGTCCCAGTCGTGAATGATGTGCTTCATCAGGTAAGCGTCGCCCCCCGCAGGGACGCTTTCAAAGAAGTCGCCACTCGCAAAGTCAACTCGATCGGACGCTCCGGTAATGGCGACGTTTGCCCTCGCACCTTCGATTACGTGCGGCATGTCGAACAAGACTCCGCGCACTGACGGATTCGCCTCCAGGATCGCTGTCAGCAATCGTCCCTGCCCGCCGGCAATATCGACCAGCGTTTTGAAACTCGAGAAGTCGTATCCTTCAGTGACGGGTTTGGTCGAAAGCGCCGACAAGCTGGTCATCGCGCGATCGAAGATC
>DATJKO010000691.1:0-3361 GCA_035491355.1 Pyrinomonadaceae bacterium | reverse complement strand
ACGACCTCTGTCAGCACTGACCGCGTATACGTAACTATCACCGGAACCGAAGTAGACGTTTTCCTGATCGACAGCAACTGGACCATGAACGGCGCCCTTCGTACGGAAGCGCCAGAGCAGTCGACCAGTTTGCTCTTCGAGCGCGATCAACGTTCCGTCTTCGCCGCCGAAGTAAACGCGTCCGGCTTTGAGCACCGGTTGGCCGGCGAACGGCGAAGAGAACGGTATTGACCACAGCACGCCGCCAGTGTGTTTATCGAAAGCATAGGCGCGACCATCGATGCCGCCCGCAAATATTTTTCCACCGCCGATGGCCAGCGCGCCTTGCAGTGGTGTGACAAGCGGAGTCATCCATTGAGTCACCCCGCCTTCGCGGCCGAGAGCGCGCAGGGCGCCGCCAGTGCGACGCGGTTCGTTAGGCGGGCCGGTAGTTTGCGATGCTACGTAGATCGCGGTCTCGTCAGCGATCGGCGACGCTGAGAGTTCGCCGCCCATGTCGGAGCGCCAAAACAGTGCACCGTCGCGTGCCGTCAGCGCGACGATCGTTCCGCCTCCGAGCGGCAGATAGATGCGTTCCTTATCAAAGGCCGGCGTGAGATTGAGCGTGACGTTTGAGTCGTACCGCCAGCGAACGGTTAGCGGTTGCGACAACAGCACTGGCGAATCCGCGCTCGCGTGCATGGCAAAACCGCCGACTAACGCGAACAGAACAAGACCCAGGACTCCTCTTTGCGCCTTTGCGCCTTTGCGGGAGATAACTTTGCAGCCGACATGTGGTTGCGAGTCAAAGATTTTTTCCCGCAAAGGCGCAAAGGCGCAAAGAAAACCGCGCCACGACTTTTTCACCGAAAACCTTGTTTGTGTATAATCTGGCACTCTCTTATTCCACGTTAATAAAAACCAGGCGCTGAGGTTTAATTGAGTAACGTCCCGCAGCACGAAACCGTAATAATACTTGACTTCGGATCACAGTACACACAACTAATAGCCCGTCGCGTTCGAGAGGCCGGCGTATATTGTGAGATTCTACCCTTCAATGCTTCCGTTGAGGCCATCAATGCACGGTCTCCGAAGGGCTTAATCTTCTCCGGCGGCCCTTCTTCTGTTTACGACGCAGAGGCGCCAAAACCGCATCCACAATTGCTCGAATCGATCGCCTGCCCGTCACTCGGAATCTGTTACGGGTTTCAGGTCTTCGCGCGCGAGCTCGGCGGCTCCGTGGTCGCTTCCCCGAACCGCGAGTTTGGTTACGCGCGACTCAAAATCCTCGACGTGACGAGCCGGCTCTTTGAGGGCCTGCCCGCTGAGATGGATGTCTGGATGAGTCATGGAGATCACGTCACAGAGATTCCACAAGGCTTTCATTTAACGGCCACGACAGACGATGCACTGAACGCGATGGAGAACGAGAATCGCGGCATCTATGGTGTACAGTTTCATCCGGAGGTTGCCCACACGCCGCTCGGCGCGCAGGTGTTGCGCAACTTCCTGTTCTCGGTTTGCGGTTGTCGCGGCGACTGGTCCCCTGAAGCAGTGATCGGGGACCAGGTCGCCCGCATTCGTCAACAACTCGGCGACTCAGGACGAGTTGTGTCGGGTTTGTCAGGTGGAGTTGATTCGACAGTTGCGGCGGCGCTGGTCCACCGCGCGGTCGGTGACCGCCAGACGTGCATCTTTGTCGACAACGGCCTGCTGCGCGAGGGCGAGTTTGAGTCGACGCTGGCGCTGCTGCGTCAGAGCATGAAGTTGAACATCGCCGGTGTTCGCGCCGGAGACCTGTTCCTCGAAGCGTTGCGCGGCGTTACCGATCCCGAAGACAAACGAAAGCGAATCGGCAAAGTCTTTATCGACGTGTTTGAAGCGGAAGCGAAGCGTCTGGGCGACGTTGGCTTTCTGGTCCAGGGGACGCTGTATCCGGACGTGATAGAGTCCGTCTCGGTGCGCGGTCCATCCGCGGTGATCAAGAGTCATCACAACGTCGGTGGACTGCCCGAGAAGATGAATTTGAAACTGATCGAGCCGCTGCGCGAGTTGTTCAAAGACGAAGTGCGGCTAATCGGAAGAGAACTCGGCGTGCCGGAAGAAATCCTGGGCCGCCATCCGTTTCCCGGTCCCGGCCTCGCGGTGCGGATTCTCGGCGACATAACCGAGGAGAAGATTCGTCTCGTACAGGCTGCTGACAGAATTCTCGATGAAGAACTGCGGCGCGCAGAGTTGTACAACTCAGTCTGGCAGTCGTTTCCGGTGTTGTTGCCGGTTTCGACTGTCGGCGTAATGGGTGACGAGCGAACGTATGAACGCGTCGTCGCCATCCGCGCGGTCACCAGTGTCGATGGCATGACTGCCGACTGGGCGCGGCTGCCGCACGATCTGCTGGCGCGAGTTTCCGCGCGCATGGTTTCTGAGATACGCGGCGTCAATCGAGTCGTTTACGACATCAGTTCCAAGCCGCCTTCAACGATCGAGTGGGAATAGTTACCACGGTTCACTACGTATAAAATGACGGATAAAAAATTCGTACATCTTCATCTTCATACCGATTACAGCCTTCTTGACGGCGCCATTCAAATAAAACCGCTCTCCAATCGCCTCGAAGAATTGGGAATGCCCGCGTGTGCCATGACCGACCATGGAAACATGTACGGCGCAATCTCTTTCTACAACGCGATGAAGTACAAGGGTGTGAAACCGATTATCGGTTGCGAGACTTATATCTCGCGCGGCAGTCGCAAAGAAAAAGCCGCGAGCGCGCCCGGTGAAAAAGCAAACCATCACTTGATACTGCTGGCGCAGAACTATGAGGGCTATCAAAACCTCGTGCGCCTCACGTCGAAGGCTTACACCGAAGGTTTCTATTACAAGCCACGCATCGACAGAGAGCTCCTCGCCGAACACAGTAAGGGTTTGATAGGTCTTTCAGCGTGCATGTCCGGCGTGCCGTCGGCCTTCCTGGCCCAGGACAAATGCGATGATGCCGCGAAGGCAGCGATCGAGTTCGAAGAGATACTTGGGAAAGGGAACTACTTCCTCGAGATTCAGGAACACGGTCTCGAGCCGCAACAACGCATCCGCAAGTCCCTCGTCGAACTGTCGAAACGCACCGGCGTGCCGCTCGTCGCGACCAACGACGCGCATTACTTGATGCCCGACGATGCGCGTGCCCACGACGTACTCCTGTGCATTGGGTCGGGGAAGACGGTCAACGAAACCAACCGATTGCGGTATGGGACTCCCAATTTCTATGTGCGCTCCGCGGAAGAGATGTGGCGCATCTTCGGTGACGAGCTTCCCGACGCCCTAACGCGCACGGTTGACATCGCCGAACGCTGCGAGCTCAAGCTGCCGACCGATATCAATTACC
>DATJKO010000690.1:0-2739 GCA_035491355.1 Pyrinomonadaceae bacterium | reverse complement strand
ATGTTGAGAACGCGAAAAAGTTAGTGGGCAATCCGCGACGCGCCCGCGAGAATTATGCGCCGGACTTTTCGTTGACGACGTCGGAAGGCGAACATATCTCGCTCGACGATCTCCAGGGCAAAGTCGTGCTGCTGGATTTCTGGGGCACCTGGTGTCCGCCATGTGTGGAGTCGGTTCCGGAGTTGCGCAATCTGCACAAGAAGTACTCGAAAGAGCCGGCGTTTGTGTTGATTGGTATCAGCTCAGACAGTGAAGACGAGGTGTGGCGCGACTTCACCGAAAAGAACAAGATGATCTGGCCGCAGTACCGGGATAAAGATCGTCGCATTCAACGCGCGTTCGAGGTTCGCGCTTTTCCAACTTACATTGTCATCGATCATGAAGGTATCGTGCGGCATCGCAGCGTGGGCCTGACGTGGTCACGTGCCGCGACTCTCGACGAAGCGATTCGTAAACAAGTGAAGATCGTCGCGAAGAGTACTGAGGCGCAGTAGTCTCCAGGACCGCGGACCGCAGGTGTCACCAAATTCGATTGGCGGTTCGAGCGCTAGTTCCCTTTGAGACAGCGGCGCAACTCAGGGGTATCAGTGAAGCCGCACTTGCCGTTGGCCTGTCGTTCGCACCTGGCCCCTCTGTAACAGGCATACTCGCTGCGGTACTCGCACGTTGTTACCACGTCTTCATCAGCACAGATCTGAGCAGAACAGCCCGTCCTAAAACATGGCTTGTCCGCGTTGTCGCCGGGAGATACTCCTCCTGGTTTGCCAGGAGATGTGCCACCGGGTCTGCCAGGAGAGGTGCCTCCCGGTTCGCCGGAAGACGTGTCGCCGGCTTTTGCGCGCACGTAGAATTGCGACGCCTTCAGCATCTGTGCGCGTCCGGCTGGACCACTCACCTGCGCGTGTAAACCTGCGACGAGCACTCCATCCGGGTGCGTCATGGCTGCAGTTGCTTCCCCCACGACGTCCTCAGGCGCGCCTGCGCCAGCGAGCTCGACACCGGCGATGTTGCTGTTCACCGTTGTGTTGAGTCTTGCCTCGTGATGGGTCTTACATGGCGCGGCAATGCAACGAATTCCCCGATCTACCACGCGATAGTAACTGCCGAGCGGTTGGTTGTTGCCCGCAGTCAGCCAGACTTCCCGCGCGTGCAACACGCCGTACTTGCCGTTTCGATTGCCGCGAGTGTCAAGCCTTCCGCGCACCAGCGCGCCGTCCTTGTCTGCTTCGGGTTGACCGTTCCATTCAATTGAAGCGACGTAACACTCCGCCATGGACCGGCCGTTCGCACAACGCGTCAGTGAGCGGTTCACGAGCTTGATGAAGTAACCGCCGCACATTGGCGATGCGCAGCGCCGTCGGTCGCGCCGGATCGAATAAAAGCTGGACGTGCTATCGAGCGAATCAGCCGCGGGCGCAGCTGTGTCAACGATCGGCAGCGCGAGAAAAACTGCGAGGATCAGCAAGCGAAAGATCATGGTGTGGTTTTCCCCCCCCGGCACAGATTACACCGAATTTGCAGATTCGCAATCGGCAATGTCTCGCCACTCCGCTATAATACGCGCGCTGCAAAGACGTCAGTTCGATCACCCAATCCTATGGTCGGGCAACTCCTGCTCCATTATCGTGTCGTCGAAAAGATTGGCGAAGGCGGTCAGGGCACTGTTTACAAGGTGATCGACACCACACTGGACCGTCCGGCAGCGATCAAGGTGCTGCCGCCGGATCTTACCGATCATCCCTCGAACCTCGTTCGCTTTGAACGTGAAGCAAAGCTGGCGTCTTCGCTGGACCATCCAAACATCTGCACGATCTTTGGTTTACATAAGGTCGACGACATCCATTTCATGGCGATGCAGTACGTCGAAGGACGCAATGTGCGCGACCTGGTCGCGGGACGTCCATTGGATTTGCGTCGCGCGCTTTGGATAACGCTCCAGGTGACGAGCGCGCTCGCTGCGGCCCATGCGCGCGGCATCGTACATCGCGATATCAAAGCGCGGAACGTGATGGTTACGCGTTCGGGTCACGTGAAGGTGCTCGACTTCGGTCTCGCGAAACTGATCGAGCCGCCGACGCCGAAACACAACGATCCGCAAGTCACTGAACTCGGCGTTCCCTACGGCACGTCGACCTACGCCGCGCCCGAACAAGCGCAGGGTTTGCCGGTGGATCATCGCGCCGACATCTTCTCAACCGGCGTTTTGCTTTACGAAATGCTGGCGGGCACGTGGCCTTTTCGCGGTAAGACTGCGTTGGACGTGCGATACGCCGTGGTCTATCACATGCCGAAACCAATCGCCGAAGCGAGAGGCGACGACTCACCGTGGTTGCCGCGGATACAGGAAATACTCGACAAGGCCCTGGCGAAACAACCTGACGATCGTTACCAGAAGATCGAAGACATGGGAAACGATCTTAACGAAGTGTTGCGCGAGATCGACGTCGACACGAGCATCAGCAATACGATGAGTGAGGCGCCTGCGATGAAGCCGGCGCCGGTTCTATCAGCGAAGCCACGCTACGACAGCGCGTTGTTCGCTAAGATCGGTGTCATTAGTGGTCTGGTATTTCTGCTGGCGCTTTCCGTCTACGTGTGGCGGCGGAACTATAACTCTCACTCATCCGAAATCGCTGCTGCGTCGGAGACGATCAACTCACTCGCCGTGCTTCCGTTCGCCAACAGCGATCCAAACACGGAGTACCTTTCTGACGGTATCACCGAGAGTCTGATCGATAG
>DATJKO010000689.1:0-3764 GCA_035491355.1 Pyrinomonadaceae bacterium | reverse complement strand
GAGAGGCAAGCACAAGCACAAAGCACAAAGCACAAAGTACAAAGTACAAAGAACAAAGAACAAAGAACAAAGAACAGGAGTCAAAAATGCTTCAAGACATCCGATACGCCTTCAGAATGTTGCTGAAGAAACCGGGCTTCACCATCGTGGTGGTGCTTACGCTCGCGCTGGGTATCGGCGCTAACGCCGCAATCTTCTCGGTGGTCAAAGGCGTGCTCCTGAATCCGCTGCCATTCCCCGAGCCGGAGCAGTTGGTGACGTTTCACCAAAGCAAACCTAACTTCGACACCGGCGCCATACCTTACCTGAACTTCGTCGACCTCCAGCGCGAGAACCAGACGTTCTCATCAATGGCGATTTCGCGCGGCGCGGGTTTCACGTTACTGGGCGTGGGTGAAGCAGAGCGCGTGACGGCCCGGATGGTCTCCGCCGACTTTTTCACCGTCTACGGCGTCAAGCCCGCGCGCGGTCGAAACTTTACGACCGAAGACGACAAACGCGGCGCCGATCCGGTGGCGATCATCAGCGAACGTTTGTGGGGACGAAAGTTCAACTACGCCTCCGACCTGGTCGAGAAGAGCATCACGCTCGACGATCGCAGTTACCGCGTCATCGGCATTCTCCCAAACACTTATAAAGGAAGCGCCACTGACGTTTACGTGCCGATCGGCGCGTGGGCCAGTCCCGCTCTGCAAAACCGTGGCGCCGCCCTCGGTATTCACGGGATCGGCCGCATGAAGCCGGGCGTCACAGCCGAACAGGCGGAAGCCGATCTCGATCGCATCATGGGAACACTCGGCGAAATGTACCCGGCCGCGAACAAGGGCCACGGCTCGAAAGTTATTCGCTTGAAAGAGGGACTCGTCGGCGACGTCCAACCGGTGTTGCTGATGCTCTTTGCCGCGGTTGGATTGGTGTTGCTCATCGCGTGCGTGAACGTCAGCAATTTGCTGCTCGCACGAGCGACGGGGCGGACGCGTGAGTTTGCAATTCGCGCGGCGTTGGGCGCCGGCCGCTGGCGTCTGCTTCGTCAATCTTTGATCGAGAGCACGATGCTGGCGCTGGCTGGCGGTGCTGCTGGTTTGTTCATCGCCGGCTGGGGCACAACGGTCGCGATCAAATCGCTGCCGGCCGCCTTGCCGCGAAAGGAAGAGATCACGCTCGATCTGCGCGTGCTTTTGTTCACGATCGGCATCTCCTTGTTGACGGGAATCGTCGCCGGTCTCGCACCCGCGTTCAAGACCTCGCAATGGCGTTTCAACGAATCGTTGAAAGAGAGCGGCCGCGGTACGACCACCTCGCGAGCGCGCGCGCAGGGAGTTTTTGTGATCGCCGAGATGGCGATGGCGCTGGTGTTGTTGATTAGCGCGGGATTGTTGATTCGCAGCTTGAACGCGTTGTGGAATGTGGATCCCGGATTCAGGTCAGACAACGTGATGACATTCGGCGTCACGTTTCCGCCTTCGATGCGCAGTGCGACTGCTGACGCGAGCCGCGCTTACATGCGCGACCTTAGTCGCAGACTAAACGAGATGCCCGGTGTCGCTGCCGCTTCAATGACCGCCGCCGCCACGCCGATGGTGAGCGAGGACGATCGTTACTTCTGGATCGACGGACAACCCAAACCGGCGAGCAGCAGCGACATGTACATGGCGCTGTTCTATGTGGTCGAACCCGGATATCTGCCGGCCATGGGCATTGAGCTGAAGAAAGGACGGTTCTTCACTGACCAGGACGATGAACGATCGACACGCGTCGTCGTCATCGACGAAAAGCTCGCCCAGCAGCGCTTTGGTCTCGAAGATCCGATCGGACGACGACTTCATCTCGATGAGGACGGGCCGCCATACGACGTTGTGGGTGTCGTCGGTCACGTGAAGCAGTGGGGACTCGACGGCGACGAACAGGAGTTGCAGGCGCAGATGTACGTTCCGTTCCGCGCCGCGTCTGATCAGCAAGTTGCAGGAACGGGCGGCATGGGTGTGGTGCTGCGCTCCGATGGCGACCTCAGTCCGTCATTCTTTACCTCCGTTCGCGACGTTGTGCAGCAACAGAACAATCAGAACGTCATCTCCAACACCCAAACGATGAACGAAGTGATCGCCGACTCGTTGGGCCAACGGCGCTTCGCAATGATCGTGCTGGGTGCTTTCGCAGCCGCGGCATTACTGCTGGCGAGTCTCGGAATCTATGGCGTCATTTCTTATCTCGTGGGCCAGCGTACGCATGAGATCGGTGTCCGGGTGGCGCTCGGCGCTTCGCGCCGGCAGATCCTGACACTCGTGTTGGGCCATGGAATGAAAATGACTCTCGCGGGAGTGGTGCTTGGTCTAATCGCGGCATTCGGTCTAACGCGATTGATTCGAACGATGCTCTACGGCGTGGGCGCCACGGATCCGATGACGTTTGCGCTCATCGCCGTGTTGTTGACGCTGGTGGCGCTCGTCGCCTGTTACATCCCCGCGAGACGCGCGACGAAAGTCGATCCGTTGGTGGCGTTGAGAAACGAATGATGAAAGACATTCGCTACTCGATTCGCGTCCTGCTCAAGAATCCGGCGTTCACGCTGACGGCGCTGTTGACGCTCGCCCTCGGCATTGGTGTGAACACTGCGATTTTCAGCGTCGTCGATTCCGTGTTGCTGCGGCCGCTGCCGCTAAAGGATCCCGATCGGGTGGTCGCAGTTTGGGAGCACAGCCTGCGCGCGGGTGTCGATCGCAACGAGATGGCGCCGGCGAACTACTTCGATCTGCGCCGGCAGAACCAGGTGTTCGACGGCCTTGGTGCATTCGGCGATCAGAGCCTGAACCTGACCGGTGCCGGTGAACCCGCGCGCCTCGATGCCAGGCTCGTCACGGCGAATGTTTTCTCGCTGCTGGGTGTTGCGCCGGCCTTGGGCCGAACGTTTTCGCCCGACGAGGATCAACCGGGGCAGAACCGGGTGGTCGTGTTGAGTGATGGTCTGTGGCGGAGACGTTTCAACAGCGATCCGGCGATCGTCGGTCGCAACATTACGCTCAACGCGGAGTCGTACACGGTCGTCGGCGTCATGCCGTCGAACTTCTTCTTCCCCGAACGTGAAGGCGAACTGTGGACGCCGTGGGCCATGGAGCCTGAAGAGGCGAGCGGCCGCGGCGATCACTACGTCCACACTGTCGCCCGACTGAAACCGGGAATCACGATCGAACGAGCCAACGCGGAAGTCGAAGCAATTGCCACGCGTTTGTCGAGTGAGTATCCGCGCACGAATGAGGGCTTGGGTTTTCTCGTCAGTTCATTTCACGAAGACTACGTCGGTAACCTGCGACGCCCGATTCTGGTCCTGTTCGGGGCGGTTGCGCTCGTGCTGCTGATCGCCTGCGCGAACGTCGCGAATCTGTTGTTGGCCCAGGCCGCCAGCAGACGTCGCGAGATCGCGATTCGTTTGGCGCTCGGCGCGAGTCGTCTCGCCATCGTTCGTCAATTGCTGGTCGAAAGTCTGTTGCTGGCTGGGGCCGGCGGCGTACTCGGTGTACTTGGCGCAGTGTGGGGAGTGCAGTGGCTGTCGAAACTGGTGCCGGAGAGTCTTTCGAAACTCCAGACGGTTGCAGTCGATGCGCGCGTGTTTGGTTTCACGCTGGGCGTGACTGTTCTCACCGCGCTCGTGTTTGGTGCAGTGCCGGCATTGCAAGCGTCACGATCGAAACCCGGCGAGACGTTGAGTGAAGTTGGTCGTGATCTTGGCGGCGGCATGTCGGGACGTTTTGTGCGACGCGTGTTGGTCG
>DATJKO010000688.1:0-5848 GCA_035491355.1 Pyrinomonadaceae bacterium | reverse complement strand
GAATGCAGCGACGTCCGTCTTCATTATCTGCGCGAGCTTTTGCAACTGCGCATCGATCTGCGTCACGAGCTCGTCGTAAACAGCGTACGACTGCGCCGTCGGCGCCGCTTCCGCGCTTCCCACTACGCCCGCCAGTGCTGCCAGTTTGTTGTTAAGCCGGATCGGATAGTTAAGCGGATCCTGATTGCTCTGGTTCTTCGTCTGATACAAGCTTTCCTCGATCGTGGTCAGGTTCTTGTTCAGCGCCGTCCCGGCGTCGTTCACAGCTTTGAACTGCGGCTGACCGGCAACGCGCTTCATCAAGTCTTCTACCTGCCGGCGCACGTCCCGGATCTGAATGATCGCATTGTGCGTCTCCGTCAGCTTGTCGCGAATCTTCAATCCCAGCTCGGCTTGTTTCGTGTAATCGGCGCTGGTCGTGTTCAGACGCGGGTCCGCTTTGATATCGAGACTCTGCGTTAGCGTTTGACCGTCAACCTTCAGTCGTACCTGGTAGGTTCCCGGCGGCAGCTTTGGACCACGCATCTCGCCGGCCCACAGGATCAGGTTCGGGAAACGCGTCGCATCGGCATAACGCGTGTCCCACACGAAACGATTCAAACCGACGTTGGTTGGTGGCGGCGCCGTCGCGGGTGGACCAAACCCACCCTCGCCAGCCGGAGCCGCAGGCGCCGCAGCTGGAGCCGCGCCGGCTTCGCCCGCCTTCGGTAGTTTTGCGGTGAACTTCTGTATCGACTTGCCGGCAGTGTCGAGAAACTCGAGTTCAAGATCCGTCGTAGGTTTGGCTTTTAATGAATAGTAGACGACAACTCCATTCGCCGGATTTCTACCGATGGTCGCGGTCGGCGGCAGCGGAGCACCACCGCCCGCCGGCGTGCGATAACTCTCTTTGGGTTTGAACAGTTGTGTCTTCGAAGCTGCGCTGAATCCACCGGCATCGATCAGTTGATGCAACAACGGCAGATCGTCGAGGATCCAGAACGCTCTTCCCTGCGTGGCGACGACCAATTCCTTGTCGCGCTTATGCACCGCGAGATCAGTGATCGGCACGACGGGAAGATTGAGTTGTAGCGACTGCCAGTGGTCGCCGTTATCAAACGACACGTACATCCCCGTTTCAGTGCCGGCATACAACAATCCGCGCTTGTTTGGATCTTCGCGAATAACACGTGTGAACGCCGTGTCGGGAATGCCTTCGGTGATCTTCTTCCAGGTCTTGCCGTAATCGCTGGTGCGATAGAGATACGGTTTGTTGTCGTCCCACTTGTACATCGTCGCCGCCACATACGCCGTCGCCGCATCGTGTGGTGACGCTTCAATCGAGTTGATCTGAATCCACTCCGGCATCATGCTCGCGGGCGGCGTCACATTCGCCCAGTTCTTGCCGCCGTCGCGCGATAGCTGGACCAATCCGTCGTCGCTGCCGGACCAAATCGTTCCCGCCTGCACCGGCGACTCCATCAACGTAAAGATCGTTGAGTAGTACTCGATGCTCGTGTTGTCTTTCGTGATCGGGCCGCCGGACGCACCTTGTTTTGACTTGTCATTGCGCGTGAGGTCGGGACTGATCACTGTCCAGGTTGCGCCCTCGTCAGTCGTCTTGAATATGACGTTCGCCGCGGCGTAGAGCGTGTTCGGATCGTGTGGTGAAAAAACGATTGGGAAGTTCCACTGGAAGCGATACTTCAAGACGTCAGCGCCTGAGCCCATCGGATTGTTGGGATACGGCGTGACGTTTCGTTCCTGACGCGTGCGGTGATCGTAGCGCGTCGTCAAGCCACCATAGGAACCAGCGAACACAATGTTCGAGTCCTTCGGCGACGGCGCGATCCACCCTGACTCACCACCCCCGACGTCCCACCAGTCGCTCGTATCAATGCCGCCACCCATCGTGCGGCTCGCAATGCGCACGGTTGAGTTGTCCTGCTGGGCGCCGTAGACGTTGTAAGGAAAATCGTTGTCGAGCGCGACGCGGTAAAACTGCGCCGTCGGTTGATCCTGCTCGGTCCAACTCCGGCCGCCATTGAAGGAAACGTTCGCGCCGCCGTCGTTGCTTTGGATCATCCGATTCGGATCTTCGGGCGAGATCCAGAGGTCATGATTGTCGCCATGCGGAACTGAGAGCGTCGTGTAGGTGCGGCCACCATCGTTCGAACGGAAGAACTGCACGTTCAGGATGTAGACCATGTCGGCGTTCTTCGTGTCCGCGTAGATGCGCGTGTAATACCAGGCGCGTTGGCGCAGGCGACGCTCGTCGTTGACCCTGGTCCACGTGCGTCCCGCGTTGTCTGAGCGAAATACACCGCCGTCCTCCGCTTCGACGATCGCCCACACACGATCGGGATTCGCGGGCGAGACAGTGATGCCGACTTTACCAACCGTGCCACGCGGCATGCCCGCATTGCGCGTCAGTTCAGTCCACGTGTCACCGCCATCGACTGACTTGAAAATACCGCCGCCCGGTCCACCACTCTCGAGCGTCCACGGCTTGCGATAAACTTCCCAGAATCCGGCGTAGATGACGTTAGGATTCGATGGATCGAGTATCAGATCGATTGCGCCCGCTTTGTTGCCGCGCGAGAAAACCTTTTCCCACGTCTTACCGCCGTCCTTCGACCGAAACACGCCGCGTTGATCGTTTGGTCCCCAAACGTGTCCCAGCGCCGCGACGTAAACGATGTCCGGGTTTTTGGGATTGATGCGAATGCGCGGGATCTGGCGTGTGTCTTCCAGGCCGACGCGCTTCCACGTCTTGCCGGCGTCGGTCGATTTGTAAACTCCATCGCCGTGCGAAACGTTGCCGCGAATCGGCGACTCGCCCATGCCGACGTAGATCACGTTCGGATCGGAATCGGCGACGGCAATGGCGCCGACCGATCCGGTGCCGAACACGGAACCGTCGCTGACGGATTCCCAGTTGATGCCGCCGTCAGTTGTCTTCCAAACGCCGCCTCCAGTCGAGCCGTAATAGTAAACGAACGGCTGCGATGGTACGCCGGTGACGGCAGCGCAACGGCCGCCGCGATATGGACCAATGCTGCGATACTGAAACGCCTTCAGGAGATCAGATTCGCTTGGCGTCTGCGTTTGCGCGTAGACGGAAATCGCGCAGGCAGCGACTAGACAGAGCAGCACACACTTACGAGACGCGCTCAACGTCTTGAACATTTGGGTAGGCTCCTTTACTTTTGGCACTGAATTGGACGATGGATAGCGCGTGCGAATATAGAAAATGCAAATCGGAACCGTCAAACAAATTTGGCGCTATGCGGTGAAATCGATGGCCGGCGAACAGATGGAGTCGTGCATCGCCGGCACGCTCGGCATTGCCGGCGACCGCGGTTGGGCGCTTCGCGACGAAACTACCGGCCAGATTACCACCGGCTCGCGACTGCCGCTGCTGATGCAGTGTGAGGCGCGTTATCGCGAATCGCCGAGCAATGGTTCGATTCCGCATGTCGTGATGCGCTTTCCGAATGGCGTCGAGGTGGCGAGTGATGAGAGCAACGTGAACGAGCGTTTGTCGGAGTTACTCGACAGATCGGTCTCGCTGTGGGCGTTGCAACCGGCGCGCGCTCCGCAGGTGACGCACTTCGACGCGTATCCAATACATTTCTTGACGACGGCGTCGCTTGAAGCGATGAAGCGATTGAATACCGCGGCGATGTGGGACGTGCGACGCTTTCGGCCCAATTTTTTCATCGAAACTGACGATGGTGTCGAAGGTCTCGTTGAGTTTGACTGGACCGTTGTGCAGCTTGGCAGTGTTGAGTTGAAGTGCGAGATGCGCACCGAGCGCTGTGCGATGGCCACGAACGCGCAAGCAGGGATACCAAAAGATCCGAGCATTCTCCGTTCGCTCGTCGAAGCTGCCGATCAGGATTTAGGTGTTTATGCGAGCGTCGTGCGTGCGGGTGAAGTGCGGGTCGGTGATGTTGTGGAAGTAGATTGAAGTCATTTTCCATTTTCCATTTCTCAATTTTCATTTTTCATTTTCGACGTGACGCGCGAAGCGCCTCTAACTGACAAATGGAAAATGCCAAATGATAAATGATCAATGGTCACCCTTCTTCCCGCAGCGGACGGCTCATCAGTTGAGCAACGGCGTCCTGCACCGACTTCCCATCGTAAAGCACGGCTTTTACTTCATTGGTGATCGGCATTTCGAGACCCGCGCGATCGGCGAGCTGTTTTACCGCCAGAGTCGTCCTGATACCTTCCGCGACTTCGTTCATCCCGGCTGAGATCACGTCGAGTGGGACTCCTTTTCCGAGTTGCTCGCCGACGTAGCGGTTGCGCGAGAGACTTCCGGTACACGTCAAAACCAGATCGCCGAGACCCGCGAGTCCCATCAACGTTTCCAGCTGCCCTCCCTCGCGACGTGCAAGACGCGTGATCTCCGCGAGGCCACGCGTGATGAGAGCGGCGACGCTGTTCGAACCGAGTCCCGAGCCGGTAGTCATCCCGGCGGCGATTGCCATCACGTTCTTCACGGAACCACCAAGCTCTGTGCCGACGACGTCGTTATTCGTATAGATTCGCAGGTTCTCGAAACTCAGATCGTTCTGGACCGTGCGCGCGGCGGCAGCGTCTTTGCTCGCCGCAACGATTGCCGTCGGCTGGCCCATCACTACTTCCTTCGCGAACGACGGACCGGAAAGACAAACGAACGCGTATGTGCCGCCAACAACTTCTTTCGTAATCTCCGAAATTCGTTTGCCGGTCTCGATCTCGATGCCTTTCGAAACGCTCACGATGATTGCCGACTCGTCCAGCGCCGGCGACGCGGCAGTCAATAATTCGCGCACAGCATGCGACGGCGCCGCGAGAAACACGAGTGAGGCTTGGTCCACAGCGATCGCAACCTCGTTCGTTGCTTTCACTTCTTCGGGAATGGAGGCGAACGTGAGGTAACGCGAGTTGACGCGATCTTCGTTGATTGATTTTACGACTGCAGCGTCACGCGACCACAGCGTGACGTCGTGTCCGACGCGTGCCGCGACGATCGCCAGCGCCGTGCCCCAACTCCCTGCTCCGATGATCGCGAGCCGCTTAGTCATCGTTTCAGATCGGTGATGCGAGACTCAGTTCCACTCCATAGTCGCGCGATGTTTCCGCGGTGCGCAAACACAATCAATAACGCGCCAACACTTGCCGCTGTGAACAACGGTTTCGGGTCGAACTCTGGCTCCATGAACAACCAAATAAACAACGGGATCGACGCTGCGGCCAGCATCGACGCGAGCGAAACATACTTCGTGAACCCAACGACCGCGAGAAAGATTACGCCCGCACACAAGACTGCCAGCGGGACGAGTGCGAGAAAAACACCGACGCCCGTCGCGACACCTTTACCACCACGAAACCCAAGCCAGATTGGGAAAATGTGGCCCAAGAGCACCGCAATCGTCGCCGCTGCCAACAGCCAACCTGCCGTCGTCGGCTCGACACCGTTCAATAAACTCTTCGCTACGAGAACCGCGATGTAACCCTTCAACGCATCGAGTATCAGCGTGATTGCGCCAGCCGCTTTGCCTGCCCGACGCGAAACATTCGTCGCGCCTGTGCCGCCGGATCCGGTGTCGCGCACATCGCCGCCGCCGGTCGCACGCACGATCAAATACCCAAACGGAATCGACCCGATCAAGTATGCAATAATGACGACCAGAACCAGTCGCAACTGAGAGCGCTCCTGTGGCAGAAACCGGGCTGTGTGAAATGGAAGGTCACACTATCACATGCCGCAAACAAGTCCGAACGCGAAAACAATAATCAAAGGCAAGCGCGTCGTGCTACGTCCGCCCGTAACGAGCGACTGTGCGGAGTTTCTCGGCGTCATTCGTCGCAG
>DATJKO010000687.1:0-2252 GCA_035491355.1 Pyrinomonadaceae bacterium | reverse complement strand
CTGCTACTGATTATGTCGTCACCTCAAAAAGCGAAAGAGTTTGGCGGTCAATGGATCGTGGCGCAAGATCCGCGATCTGAGAAGACTCAACGCGCGTGTGTCGCGTGTGGCTCATCAAAAGCGCGCCCCCTCGGCGTGAAGAATGAACTCGACGTCGTGACGTGTCTCGAATGCGACTCGGTCTACACGCCTTTCTCGCCGTGGTATTCGAGTGCCCACTTTTATTCCGGCTTCTACCTGAACCAAGACGAGTTGTCGCCACCCGCGTTCATCAATACCAGGTTAGAAGAGATCACCGCCGAGTTTGGCGCTTATCGCAACAACAATCGTCTCCTCGACATCGGTTGCGGCGCGGGCAACCTGCTTCAGGCCGCCCGCAAGAATGGTTGGGACGCTCAGGGACTCGATGTTTCGTCCGGCGCCGCGAAGCACGTGCGCGGTCTGGGATTCGATGTTTTCGAAGGCGAACTTCAGGACGCCGCGTTTCCGTCGCAGCATTTTGATGTCGTCACCGCGGCGGAACTGTTGGAGCACCTCTTCGATCCGCAACCATTGTTGCAGGAGGTCGCGCGTATCCTTCGTCCCGGAGGATTGTTTTGGACCACGACGCCGCATGCACGCGGTTTGTCGGGTCGTTTGTTGGGTTTGAAGTGGCGCTGCGTTTGGCCGCCCGAGCATCTCCAGCTATTCTCCATCCGCGGAATTACGAAACTGCTGGGCGATGCCGGGTTTCGACAGTTGCGAATCAAGACCACCGGCGGGAACCCCCTCGAGATCTTTTACGCGATGGGAGCGGTGAAGGGCGCACCAAAAACTGCCGACCAGCATTTTGACCGGGTCACGACGAGTTATCGCTTGAACGAGACGATGATGCAAAGTCGTTCGCGACGGGTGTTGAAGAACACCGTAAATAGTTTTCTTAACGTCAGTCGCCTGGGCGACTCGCTGAAAGTCTTTGCCGTACGGTGAAGACTTGCACGAGCTTTAACATTTAGGGATCAAAACCTTTTTGGAGGACAACGTTGAAAGGCGTAGTGCTAGCCGGAGGTTTGGGAACGAGATTGCGTCCGCTCACCTCCGTTACAAACAAACATCTGCTGCCCGTTTACAACCAGCCGATGATCTATTACCCGATTCAGACCCTCGTCAACGCCGGCATTACGGACATCATGGTGGTGACGGGCGGCAGCTCCGCCGGCGAGTTCCTGCGCTTACTTGGTAACGGAAAGGCGTTCGGTCTCAAGCATCTAAACTACGCTTACCAGGAAGGCGAAGGCGGAATCGCTGACGCGCTTTCACTCGTCGAACACTTCGCGTCCGGCGAACCTGTTTGCGTGGTCCTCGGCGACAACATTATCGAGGGCAACATACTGTCGGCGGTCAACGCTTATCGCAGCCAGGGCGGCGGCGCGAAGATCATCCTGAAGAAAGTGCCCGACCCGCAGCGTTTCGGTGTTCCCCGTCTCGACGGAAACAAGGTGATCAGTATCGATGAAAAGCCCGCGGTGCCGCAGTCGGACTATGCTGTGATCGGAATCTACATGTACGACGGCGAGGTCTACGACATTATTCGTGAGTTGATCCCGTCAGGCCGTGGCGAACTCGAGATCACCGACGTCAACAACGCGTACATCGCGCGCAATCAAATGACCTGGGAAGAGCTTGACGGTTGGTGGACCGACGCCGGAACGTTCGAGAGCTTGTTGCACGCTTCGAACCTGGTAGCGGAAACGGGCGCGAACAAGATGTCGATCAGCGCATGCGTGAGTTAAAGCAAACGCGGATTGTCAGAATCATCGCGCGCCTGAATGTCGGCGGGCCGGCAAAGCACGTGGTGTGGTTGACGGCGGGTTTGCAGGACGCGAATTACCGCTCGTTGCTGGTAGCGGGTTCTGTTCCGAGTGGCGAAGAAGATATGAGCTACTTCGCGGACGAGGCGGGAGTGAAGCCGTTCTACATTCCCGAGATGAGCCGCGAGATCTCATTGAAGGACGCGGTCACGGTTTGGAAGCTCTTTCGCTTGTTTTTGCGCGAACGGCCCGACATCGTTCACACGCACACGGCGAAGGCAGGATCGGTCGGACGTGTCGCCGGCTTGATTTATCGTTGGTTGACGCCGGGGACACTGGTTGGCCGTCCGCGACCGTGCAAGTTTGTCCACACGTATCACGGTCACGTTTTTCATAGTTATTATGGGCGCGGCCGAACACGAATGTTTCTCGCCGTCGAACGTTTGTTGGCGAAATTAATCA